>JAHFRX010000083.1 GCA_023266075.1 Legionellaceae bacterium
GGAGCTTCAAAAATGTGCAAATTCAGCATGCTGAAATTGCCGGAACGAATTTTGAAGGAAGTGATACGGAAGGGGCGCGGTTTTTATCTGATGCTGAAAAACATCACTATGTGACGAGGCGACCTAAAGCGATTGCGCCTTATAGCAATGGGACCGTGGATATCATTACGTATGCGATCCCTTTAGGTTCCGGTGAAGCGGCGCATAAAATTGTGAATTTTGGGTTAGATGGGAAAAAATACCCCAGTATTAATGGTCATAAAAGTGAAGTCTTATGTATGGAGTGGGGCTTTGAAGGATTAATTTCATCGAGTAAACGCGGGACGATTTATTACTGGTCTGGCACGTGTGAGAAGGTGCAAACATTTAAGCATGACGAAAAAATACCGGTGTACAGTTTAAGTTGGCATAGTCAAGGTCATGTGTTTGCTTCTGGTGGTGCGGATGGTTTTTTATATCTATGGGATACAAGACGACCTGACACGGCGCTTAAAAAAATTGATGAAGGTGGTGTGTTGCGTCGTGTTCTGTTTGGTGAGGCTGTGCTTTTAACAGCAGGGGATCTGGGTCAATTACATGTATGGAGCTATCAGTATCGAGGCGATCAATTAACGTTAACATTGCCGTTGAAATATAATATTGATTTCATGAGTCCTGTTCATTGTATGGTGTGGTCGTCGGATGAGTCTACGGTAGCCCTTGGTTTGAAGAGCGGGAATATTTTTTTACACAACATTAAATCTCCTCGACGCACAGATGAGTTTTTGGTCGGACATCGAAGTGCTGTGAATTCTCTGGCATGGCATAAAAATGGTAACACATTGATTTCTGGTGGTGAGGATGGCGCGATTCGTGTGTGGGATCTGAGAAGAAAAGAATGTCTTTCCATACAATATGGTGATGGTACACCGATTGATCAGGTGTGTATTTTGGCGGATGGTCGTCGTGTCTTAGCAGGTCAAGATAGAATGCTTTCAATCTGGGATATTGAAACTACGGCCGCGCAAAGTATGAGCTATGCCGGTGAGATTGAACATCGTATCAAATGTATTGTGGCGTATGATGATGTATTTGTCACAGGACATGTGGATGGTAGTGTGAATCAATGGCGGATTGACAGTTCTGGAAAAAAAACAGCTCAGGTGCTGTATCGACATCGATCTCCTGTACAGCAAATGATACGTTCACCAGATGCACAGTATCTTGCGACATTAGACGCAATGTCCATTGTGTCTGTTATTGATCATCGTGGTGGGACGCAGCAGATAAGCTTATCGGATACTAGTGCTGAAATTCAGCAAATTCATTGGATAAAAGATTCAACATCAGCGCTTTATTTAGCAGGTGCTACAAATAAAGGCGTCTATGTTTTTGCGTTAAGTTCTGAAGGACAATGGATTGAGCGCCAGATGAGTTTAGCTCGCGATACACAATGTATTGTGGGTCAATATTTGAATGTGTCTTGTGCGGTAGCGCGTGGTTCGGAGATAGATATTTTGTCTTATAAAAAAGAGAATACATTTGAAATTACGCAGAGCCTTAGATTATCGTCTCTTCCTATTGTGCAATTGGCTTGGTCTTTAGATGATCTTTGGTTAGCGGCGATAGATGAATCTTCTAGTGTGTATATTTGGAACAAAGAGACGGGTGCATTACAACTTTTAGATGCAGAACACGCCGATGAAAAACGAGTCAGCTGGATCAAAGACAATGGTAAATTATGCCTACTCATCAGTTCTTTAGAAGAAGTGAAATTGATTGAGATGGGGGGGGGGAATTATCGTATAAAATTTAAGAGAATTTCATCGGGAACAGAGCGAATTGCCGTGAGTGATACGCAATTTTATCTTGCAGATAAAATGAGTGTGGATGTGATGCAGTTGAGGGATGGTCGTTTAGTATATATCACGCGTGTTGGTGTTGGATTATGCACGAGAGATACTAATTTGCCAGATGCAACATTACGTGAAGATGAAAGCAAAGCGCTAGAGATACACGGTGCGATTGTTCCTAGATCGTGGTTTGTTAATTTTGGATTTTTTGGTAGCCGAGCGCAGATTCATCCATTACCGATAAGAGTTCCTCGAGCATTACTGAAACGACATGAGAGCTCGCGCTCATTGAGAGCACTGAAAAGACTCACGTCGACGTGGAGTATGGATGAAGATATTGAAAATTCATCTCCCAATGGTGATGTTCAAAAAATTGATATTACAGTGAACTCGGCATTGAGCCGTAAGCCAAGTAGTCCGATATTTTAGGTAATATACTTCAGCATAGTATGATATACTGCTTTGTATTCTACATACTATTTTGTGAGTCGTATGAAGCTACTATTTGATTTTTTCCCCATCCTTCTTTTTTTTGTTTGTTATAAATTTTTCGGTATTTATCATGCAACAGCAGTCGCTATGGTTGCGGCTGTTGCTCAGGTTGTTTTGTATCGCATTAAACATCAACGTTATGAGCGTATGCATCTCATCAGTATGGTGTTGATTGTGGGTTTGGGGGGTGCTACATTATTTTTCCAAAATCCGTGGTTTATTAAATGGAAGCCAACAGGGATTTATTGGTTTTCTGCGTTGCTTTTCTTGGGTTCTACCTTCATTGGTAAAAAGCCTTTGATTCAAAAGATGATGGAGGGGAATATTGAGTTGCCCACTAAAATATGGGTGAGACTGAATCTTGCTTGGTGTATTTTCTTTCTGTTGATGGGGGCAGTGAATTTGTATGTTGCATACCGTTTTGATACGGATGTATGGGTGAGTTTTAAATTGTTTGGTGGTGCAGGCGGCACATTATTATTTGTTTTAGCTCAAGCGGTTTATTTGACGAAGCATTTATCGGGCAAGCCGTTAAGGCAACAGCGTTTACCAAAATAGCGTTTAAGTAGGAAAATCGATGAGATTGCTGTTGGTAGAAGATGATGAATTACTAGGGGATGCACTCAAAACTGGGTTGACTCAATTTGGTTATGTCGTGGATTGGCTTCAGGATGGTGAATCTGCGAGAGCGGCACTACGCACTGAATCATTCGAATTGATTATTTTAGATTTAGGTTTGCCTAAACTATCCGGTCTTAAGTTCTTACAAAGCATTCGTCAGCAAGGCAATGCAACACCGATTATTATTCTCACCGCGCGTGATACTGTGGGAGATCGGATTCAAGGCCTGGATATGGGGGCTGATGATTATATGGTCAAACCGTTCGACTTGAATGAATTGAGTGCAAGAGTGCGTGCACTGATACGCCGTTCTCAAGGTAGAGCAGATACCATCATTCAATATCGTAATATTACGCTGGATCCTGCGTCACATACCGTGATGGTGGATGATCAGGTGGTGAATGTACCAAGACGAGAGTTTGCTTTGTTGCAAAAATTATTGGAAAACACAGGGTACGCATTAACGCGTGATCAACTGATGCAAAGCATCTACGGTTGGGATGAGGATGTCGATAGTAACGTACTCGAAGTGCATATTCATAATATTAGAAAAAAATTAAATGCTCATTTTATTCGAACCATACGAGGTGTTGGATATATGGTGGAAAAGTAGGTATATGAAGACGTCTATTCGTAAGTTTTTGTTGATTAATTTACTCCTTTCTTTGTGTATTACAACGTTACTGACCGTTGTTGGTAACTATTTTTTAGATAAAAAAGACATCCAAGCACATGTTAATAGTTTAAATTCACCTCCGGTTATTCATTACACCCTCACCGCCGTGGGCGATGAGACGATGGATTTAAGACAACATACAGCATTAACGCATGCTTTAGGTTGGCAAATCATCATTGATGATCTATATATCATGTTGATTACGGTTCCTCTTTCTGGATTGTTAATTTGGATTATTATTAGTCGAGGTTTAGATAGCATCTCGCGTGTGACGGTTGAGCTTGCAAATCGTGCACCGTCGCATCTTGAACCCGTGAGTTTACAAGATGTGCCTGATGAAATTAGACCATTGGTTGAGGAATTAAATCATTTATTTACACGGTTGCAACATGGGTTTGAGCGAGAAAAACGGTTTGCAGCTGATGCAGCACATGAACTCAGGACACCTTTAGCCGCAATTAAAGCGCAAGCACAGGTGGCGCTCAATGGACAATCACTTGAAGAAAAAGATATCGCTTTATCCAAACTTCTAACAAGTGTGAATCGTAGCACACATATTGTTCAGCAATTATTGATGATGAGCACATTGGCCTCTCATTCTTATGTCGCTGAATTTGAAAAAGTAGATCTTTCTCGCATTATACGTGATGTGCTAGCAATGCTTGCCTCTGCGGCATTAGAGCGGACGGTGGAGCTTATTTTAGAATCAGATGAAGAGAGATTATTTATAAAAGGAAATGCAACAGCATTGACGATTCTTTTTCGTAATCTGATTGATAATGCGATTCGCTATAGTCCTGATAAGACAACAGTTCGTTTGCGTATTGTTGCTGAAGTAGACGTTGTTACGGTTGAAATTAATGATTGCGGTCCTGGCATCCCAGATGAGTTACATGAGCGTGTGTTTGAGCGATTTTTTAGAGTATTGGGTACTCAAAGCACAGGGAGCGGATTAGGTCTTGCGATTGTGCGTCAAATTTGTCAAATGCATCAAGCTGAAATTAAATTTAAAAAACCTTTCAATAGAAGTGGATTGATTGTTCACGTTAGTTTTCCTCGTGTAACAGATGCTGCCTAATCAGTGTATATTTATGCGCTCCGGTTATTGTATAAAGGCTTCAGATCGGGAACAATAACGATTGAAAAATGACGTACATGGATGTTTGAGTAATGAAAAAAGTGGTTTATGGCTTGTGTCTACTCGCGTTTGGATATTTATCCATGGGCAATGCAACCACACGAGATGTGAGTCAAACAAAAACGCCTTTATCTGCCAATCCTAGCCTAGTTGAATGGGATAGCGAAGGGTTCTCGATACGTACAAAAAATGGTGACAATGAGCTCAGGTTAGGCTTTCTGTTGCAAGCCGATCAAGACATCTTCTTTAATACAGAAGGCCTGACCATCAATGATGGCGTAGACTCAAGGCCGGTGATTAATCGTACGAACGTGGATAGAATTTGGGTGCGCCGAGCTCGTCCTATCTTGTCTGGGCATTTACTGAAATACAATAATTTTGTCTTTGTACCTGATTTTGGGCAAGGTCAAACGCGGCTTTTTGATGCTGCTGTCGATGTGCATTATATTAAATGGCTTGCTTTTATGGCAGGGAAACAAATTAGTCTATTGGCAGGACTGCAGCAATTTAAAGATCAATCAACACTTTTTTCGATGGAGCCGGGTTATGCCACAAATATGGCACCAAACCGTGAGATTGGTTTTCTTTTGCATGGCCAATGGGGGCCTACAGGACAGCTCGAAAATGATGCGCCGTACGTTGATCAGCGTGGTTTTCGTGAATGGTTTTCGTATCAACTCGGGATGTTTTCAGGCACCGCTGATAATACCAACCCGGGATTAAACCCGACGTCTGCGACAGCGTTTAGTACGGAGACTGCCGCACTAGAAAATAAAGCCGTGGAGGCTCGATTATTTTCTAATCCGTTTTTGGGGTGTAAAAATGTTTGGTTACGAGGTTTGGGTGTGGGATTTGCCACCGGCGTGGATAATCCGACGAATGAGGCAAATCTACCCGCTATTCTTTCCGTGGGGCAAAATCCAATTTTTACATACAGCACAAATGCAGTAGCAAATGGTCATCGTTACCGCTTTCATCCTCAAGGGTATTGGTTTATTGGGCCGGGTGGTGTGGTGGTTGATTGGGGCTTTACAGCACAACATATTCTCAATCAAACATTAAATTCGCCACCTACACTAAACACAACGTCTCTTTTACAACATAATCACGCAGGAGAAATTCAGCTTGTTTATAATCTGACCGGTGAAACACTCGATTTCATGGAGAAAATTATACCGCTCAAACCGTTTAATCCAAATCAAAAAGGCGCCTTTGGTGCACTGCAACTCGTTGGGCGTTGGTCTACATTATCAATGAGTTCAAATGTTTTTAATGCATTTACAATGTCAGGTGATAGTGCTCAATATGTGTATGCCGATCCACGAACATCCGTATCATATGCAAATACATTCAGCGTTGGTGTTAATTGGATTTTGAATCAATATGTTCGTATTGTCACTGAATATGATCAAACGAGCTTTATCGGTGGATGCTCAACAGGTGCTTTATCTGCGTCGGTGAATCCCGGATGCTTAACCGGGGGTGCTGCGACATATTTACTGACAAGTCGTGTGCTGAATCGGCCCGATGAGAAAACGCTGATGCAACGTGTTCAAGTTCAGTTTTAGTCTTTAGTTGGTTAGGGTCTGTTGACATTTCACCTGCCGCCTACGTGCCGCGGCTTGTCCGCGGCATCCAGTAGATGGTCAAATTTAAATCTGCACTATCTAATTCATTGATTAATGAGGGCAAACTCATAATATAACGGTTCTGACACCAAGTATAAAACGAGTTTGCAATGCTTAGACTTATGCTCAATGATGAGCTTTGGTCGAAGCTAAGGGAGATCATGCTACAGCATAGCATTT
>JAHFRX010000084.1 GCA_023266075.1 Legionellaceae bacterium
AAGCAGATACATTAATTACAGCGGTGACGCCACCCGATTGAGCATAGATTGCATGTTTTACTGACATTAGGTTCTCCATTAAACTTTAGATTTCAAGAGGGCATCAATTTGCACAATACAAGCATTGAACGTTTGTTCTAGTGTCTCCGAGCGCACCTGTTGTTTCACACAAGATTCTAGTGATTTTATGTGCTTTTGTAGTAAAGGTAAACCCAAAAAGCAACAGGCGCCATGGATTTTATGAGCGATTCTTTCGATGAAAATAAGATCATTTGTTTTCATCGCTTGAAGAAGCTCCACACGATTTTCTTTGAGCTCTTCGATAAAAGCTGACATTAATTCATACGCGAGAGACGCATCGCCGGACATCTTTTGAATACTCAGTGACCAATCAATGACAGGTTGTTGTATAGAAGACAATGCAAAGATCAATTGCTCAAGAAATACTTTTTCATTCAGTGGTTTTTCTAAACGGAAATCGATACCGTTTTTCTTGAGATCAAAGTAGGCCATATCTTGGCTATCGGCACTGACTAAAAAAATGGGTGTCTGCTGATTTAACATGGCTGTTTCACGAATTTTTTTTGTGGCATTAATGCCATCTAAGTGAGGCATTTGTAGGTCAAGCAGTATGGCGTCAAAGGCTTTTTGTTGACAAAGATGAACACTTTCTTCACCATCACTGACGAGTGTTAAGTGAGTGATGGCGTTTAACCAAGAATAAAAAAGCATACGATTCACAGGATTATCGTCTGCAATGAGGAGTTGTGGATGCAGTTCTGAGAGTTTTTGACGTAGTTCAATCAGTGTCGCTTGACATGGTGCATGCGTTGCAGCAGGCATCATAAAATCTGTGGGATTCATAATGGACTCAATCACGCCTTGAATTTTTTGAATATTAGGGGGTTTGAGTAAAAATCCAGTAGCACCCAAGTCTGTATAATTTGAGATGAATTGCTTGGATAAAAGTATGACGGGTATCTTTTGTTTTTGAATCAATGCTGCAATCTGCGCTTCTCGGCCTTTTGTCATGCTGATAAAAGCGATATTAAAAGTGGGTTGATTTAACCAAAGCTGTTCGAATTTATGATAAGTATCAATCGCCGTGGATGAGATGTGAAAATATCCTAAGCCATGGCATATGGCCTCAAGATAGAGTGGATTCTCGTCATAACAGAGTACAGAAAGATGACTATAGGGATGAGTACGATTTTTCTCAATTTCATATGCAGATAATTTATCTAAAGTGAAATAAGCATAAAATGTCGTACCTTTGTTAGGTTCACTGGTTAAAGTGAGCTTGCCTTGCATTTGCTCCGCAAGTTGCTTACAAATCACGAGTCCCAAGCCAAAGCCACCATAGCGCCGGAAAATATTTGCGCCCGCTTGCTGAAAGGGGTTAAATAAACCGGCTTGCTCCGCGGTGGATATGCCGATACCCGTATCTGTGACAGATAGACATAATGTGTAATTAGATTCTGTTTCTGCTTCTATACGTGTTCGAACGATAACGTAACCCTTCTCTGTAAATTTAATCGCATTGTCCACTAAATTTCTAATAATTTGCTTCAAACGATTTGGATCACCTAGCACAGTTTTGGGTACGTTGATATCTGTTGATGGAATAAAATCGAGTCCTTTTTTGTGAGCTTTAGGTGCGCTGAGTGCAAATACTTCATCAATACAAGCGCGAATATCTAAAGGAATTGTGTCAAGTAGCAGTTTATTGGCATCAATTTTGGAGTAATCTAAAATATCGTTGAGTGTGTTGATGAGTGTTTGTGAGGAGCTTCGGATTGTTTTGACATAGTCGTGTTCGAGAGGGTTAAGAGCGCTTTCGAGTAGCAAGTCAGCAAAGCCAATAATTCCGTTGACCGGTGTTCGAATTTCATGGCTTAGATTAGCGATAAAAGCAGATTTTTGTTGATGTTTTTCTTCAGAAACACGTTTGTCTAAAAGAAGCTGTATGTTTTTTTCTTCAAGTAGCTCGTGACTCTCCTGGAGTTCTTTAATGGCGATTTCAATATTCTGATTTGTTTCTGAAATGCCATGTAAGTAGTGTTTTTGAAGATGTATGCACCCTTGTTCAATGACTGCAAATTCATTGGAACTCCCATGCTCAATCGGTGTATCAAATTGATTATTGAGCACTTGTTTCATGGTATGTTCGAGTGCTTGAAGAGGGCGATAAATGGATCGCGCTAAAAAATGATGGATAATAAAGCCAATCAATAAAGCAAGTCCAATGACGAGGCTTGAAATAATGCCCATCTTATATTGCTCAATCCATAAGGGTGTTGTGTCTAAAGACATTGAAACCCAGCCAATGGTATGGTCGACTTTTTTATGATGAAAGCGGATATACGTGTGCGTTGGATACAAATTAAATTGCGTAATACGGATGGGGGCCACCATGCGAACGCTGTAAGGATTTAGTTTGTCATCTTTGACAATCGTGGGACTTAAGCGTGTTAAATTCTTTGGTTTTTCACCTCGATACGCGAGGACATGCCCTTTCGCGTCGAAAAAAGCGACAGATTGCACCTCTTGATTGACAATTGACGCATCGATGAGTGCTTGCAATGTCTGCGTATCATTTTGTAATAAAGCAAATTGAGCAACAGGTAAGAGTTGTCGAATGTAGGCATCAGCCAAGTGTTCGATACGCAGTTGTCGTTCATGCGTAAGTTCAATGTTGTAAAACAAAAGAAAGACAAAGGCGACAAAAATCATTGGGATGACGGTGATGGCTTTTAAAAGCGCTTTAATGCTAAGGTCTTTCATCAATCATCCTCGGTAACGTGATGGACTAACATCTGAGAAATGCGCTATTATAAGCGGTTGTTAATCGATCGTAAATGGAGTCCACATGCGTGTTAGAACGCGATTTGCACCAAGCCCTACAGGTTTGCTACATATAGGTGGTGTACGCACTGCTTTGTATTCATGGTTGTTTGCAAAACATCATCAGGGTGAATTTATCTTAAGAATTGAAGATACAGATGAAGCACGTTCAACAGCAGAATCCGTCGACGCTATTTTATCCGGAATGACGTGGCTTGGTTTAACATGGAATGAAGGTCCTTTTTATCAAACGGATAGATACCCAAGATATCGGGAACTTGTAGAACAATTGCTAAAAGAAGAAAAAGCGTATTACTGCACATGTTCTAAAGAGCGTCTGGAAGGATTGCGTGATAAACAAATGCAAGCGAAAGAAAAACCACGATACGATGGTCATTGTCGTCATCAACATGTTGACGTTTTACCGCATGACGCGTATGTCATTCGTTTTAAAAATCCAACATCGGGCACTGTCAATTTTACAGATCAGGTTTATGGTGATATTGAAGTTCAAAACGCTGAATTGGATGATTTAATCTTAATTCGCTCCGATGGTAATCCGACGTATAATTACGCGGTAGTCGTGGATGATTGGGATATGAACATTACACATGTGATACGTGGAGATGATCATCTCAGCAATACACCAAGGCAAATTAATTTATATCATGCACTGAATGCACCTGTCCCTATTTTTGCACATTTGCCGATGATTTTGGGTGATGATGGTAAACGTCTCTCTAAAAGACATGGCGCTGTCAGTGTATTACAGTTTAGAGAGATGGGCATTTTACCACATGCGCTGCTGAATTATTTGGTGCGTTTAGGTTGGTCACATCAGGACCAAGAGATTTTTAGTCTGAATGAAATGATTCATTTGTTTGAGTTAAATCATGTCAGTCGAGGTGTGTCTAGTTTTAATTATGAAAAGCTTTTTTGGTTGAATCAACATTATCAAAGGAATGATGCGCCAGAAGAAGTGGCCAGCGCTTTGCAGTGGTGTTTTGATAGCATGAACATTGATACGGCAGAAGGACCATCGCTCACGGCACTGGTGATGTTACAAGCTGAGCGTTATAAAACGTTGATGGATATTGTTAAAAATAGTCTTTATTTTTATCAAGATATCATGACGTATGATGAAGATGCGATAAAAAAACATGTCACGTCAACGATTCAGGAACCATTGATGAAGTTATGTGATATGTTAGCAGCACTTCGTGATTGGGATGCAGCATCGATTCATCATGCCATCGAAAATGTCTGCGCTGAATACCAGCTTGGCATGGGAAAAATTGCACAACCCTTACGTGTTGCCGTAACAGGAGGAACCTCCTCTCCGTCGATTGACAAGACGTTGATGTTAATTGGCCGAGCAAGAAGTCTTGCTCGGCTGAAGAGCGTTCTGAAGATGTAGTGTTACGCCGGAGGGATACCTCGTGCGTCTGTGACGCCCGTCGGTAAGCCTGAGTTTCCTCCTGGACAGAATGTGATTTGGTAGCTTGTATAAAGTTGTGTATTTCCGTCAGTATTGCATTGAAACGAGCTGGCTGTGTCGTCAAATTGATACACATAGGTCGTTGGACATCCATTTTTCAACCACGTGACAGCTTCTTCAATGGTGTAGTTGACAGAGGCTAGGCTAGGTGAGTTCGTTGTCCATAACGTGTTGGTTCCGGTTCCCGGCCAATTTGCGCTGCCACCACCGCAAGGTGTGTTGGCCGTTGTCATTGTCCAATCGACGCATCCACAGCATGCTTGATATTCAGCGTTGGTTAAATTTCCGAGATTGCATGAGTTGGCTGAGCCGAGACTTTTATCGTACACACAACCAATCATGACGGTATAATCGTTTGGAGGGCCATACGCGACCGTAGAAGTGCTGGTAATCGGCGTGCTCATACCATATATGCTGTATAAATTTTGAGTCCCCCATTGTGATGTGGCGGTATAGCCGGTGTAATTTGTTAGTGTGGAGAAGGCTAAAAAATCACCTAATTTTCTGTTGATTTTATCAGGATTCGTCGGTGGTGGTACGTCATATGCCATGCCGCATAACTGTGGTAGAGAGGAGGTTGTGCAAGCATTGTCATTACCCGGGGTCACCCAATAGAAATCGCTGTTGACGTTACTGATTCCTGTGAGTGTTGCACTTGGATCGAATTTCCAAGGGCAGCCGGCTAATAAAGAGCTGTCGGCGGGTTGAATAACGGCTCCTGCACCGGAACACGTATAAACATCGTTTGGATTTCCGGGAGAGCTACCGACCTGGTTTTGACCCAGTGGTCCAAATGCTTTCATTTCTACAGGTACATTCATACCATTGATGATAGAGACATCGTATACACCATCAGCACCTGCCGTAGGTTCAATGGTTTGCTCGATTTTGGTGTATGGCGGAAGCGGCATAGACAGTGTGGCAGTACCAGCAACACACGTTGCGGAATTAGGGAGTGTCGCGCAAGTTCCTGTTGCACATACAAATTGCCCACCATTCATGCTACAACCTGTGCGAGGCCACAATGCACCATTAATATAGCTAGTAAAGGCTAAGTCGATCGTACTCGGTGCTTGACCTGGAACTTGTGCTGCTAAATGATAAGAAGAAGCGGGCGCACCCGTAGGATTAGCGATGAGATTGGGGTCAGCAGTCGCATCTCCACTTGTTCCTGCAGCGTTACCGATACCATACCAGACATCAAAATCACACTGATTGACGAAGTAAAAGTGATGTGTGGACTGTTGATTGGTGCTCACTGTTGCAGAAGTGGTGGCACTTGCTTCGGTACCACCACTGGGAGAGGCGGGTGTGACTTTTGCGGTAATCGTTAAATTTGTAGTCGTAGCAGGAATCACTGATGCTGTGACATCACAATGCTCACCTGCAGCAATCGTATTGAATGAACATTCGTCATAGATATTATTGGTTGTAATGGTTGCACTTCCGCTGGTTGCGTTGATGCCGACATTGCCTAGAACAACGGATGACTCAGGGGCGCATTCGTTGGTGACTCTAAATTTTACAACATTATCTGCGTAGACGTAGGTACTTGCAGGTAGGGGTAACATCGGTGAAATACTGATACTTGTGCATGAACCCGTGTTGTGCTGAATCGAAAATGTTTTTTGTGGTGCGGCAGAAGCTTCGCTACAGGTTACTGTGCCAGTGAGACTCACACTGCCAGAACTTGCAGTAAGGCCTGTTAGTTGGCCGTATAGATAACAGCTATCACTTGGATTAATAGGCACCTTACTGCCGGATGTTCCACAAGTGCTTTGTTGGCTTGTGGTGGAAATTTGACCTGCACTGGATGGATTTAATGTAAAACCTGTTGAGTTTGCAAAACAATTCGTTAATTGTGTATTACCCGTATTGGTAAATTTTGCTGTGACATAAGGCGCCTCATTGTCATAAAAAACAGTGGGAAAAGGCTCAGGTTGCGTGAAGCTTCCACTCAATGCGATGACAGGGTCGGTCACTATCGATGCAACTGTTGGGTTAGACGCTCCTTGTGCGCAATGCATGATAGAGGAGAGTGTGAAATTACCTGTGGTATAAGGGCCTGAGAGTTGCCCTGACACGGTACATGAATTTCCTGGTGTTGTCGTGGTCAAGTTGATGGGTTGATCAGCTGTTCCACAATGATTGTCGGTGAGTGATAAGGCGGCTCTTGAAGCAGGGAGTA
>JAHFRX010000085.1 GCA_023266075.1 Legionellaceae bacterium
AAGATAAGCGACATAGAGCAAAAATTGATTGTGTGCTTCGTTATGCGCATGGCATTATTACAAACTCAGCTGAGACACATCAAGCGCTGAAGGCTTATCGTCATGAGCTACCTAAAATTGAAGTCGCGTGGCTTGCGTCAAGTTTTAAAGTAGCGCCCTTTCCAAATGTGACTGCATTGGCAAAGCCCATCAATAAACCTTATTTCGTATTCAATAGCACAATAGAGCCACGTAAGAACCATTTATTGATTCTTCATATTTGGCGTAATTTATGTCAAAAATTAGGGGAAAATGCACCACATTTGTTTGTCATTGGAAAACGTGGCTGGGAGTGTGAGCAAGTACTTGATATGCTAGAGCGCTCCAGCATTATGCGAGCGTCTGTCACGGAGCTGAATCATTGTTCAGATGAAATGTTAAGTACATACATCAAGCATTGCCGGGCAGTATTAATGCCTTCTTTTGCTGAAGGCTTTGGTTTGGGTTTAGTCGAAGCATTTGCTTTGAATGCACCTGTGATTGCAAGTGACCTACCTGTTTTTCGAGAAATAGCGCAGGATATCCCTGAGTATGCCAATCCTATCGATGGGTTACGTTGGCAAGCGTTGATTTCTGAGTACACAACATCGGATAGCGCATTACGAGCAGCTCAACTTGAGCGGCTTAAGGATTATACGCCGCCAAGTTGGGAAGGTCATTTTCAAATTGTGGATAGATTTTTACAAGACTTAATATAATTTACGGATGCGCTCTACTTCTAGTGTGAGTGCTTTAAAGTAATCGTAAGACATGTAGAAAGTGCCTTTATCACCGTATGCTGTCCCCCAAGAATTTCGAAGTGTTAAGAGACCTTTGTGCACGCGGCCCTTAGCGTCAACAGCAGTAGCATCATCATTGAAACCGGTGATAATCATTTCATGTCCACCGACTTCAGTGTCTTTAGAATTGATTGCCGCAATAATTTCAGGTGTAAGTACCCACGTGTCATCAATAGCATGATATTTACCAACAGCACCTGCGACACCCTCATCCATATGGAATAACATGACGCCAAAAATTAAACGATCGCCTGACGTAAGTGCTATTTTGACTTGTTGCAGCGTCGTATCGGGATTAATTTTGTCAGCAAAAACTTCATAAAAATCTAAAACTGCACTCCACCCAATATTTTCCGGAAATGATTCGCTGAGTTGATGATAATCCGTAAGCGATAAGCCATTTGTTGGTTCATCTCTTGTGTTTACGGGATAATCCTTATAACCACCACAGCCTTGTTTTTGTTGTGTATCTTTGCTCACGATACCAAAGAATTGCATTTGATCTAAAACTGCTGAGCCAAACGTGCCCTCCCAACCACTCAACATGTATCCATTTTTTTCAAGATAAAGCCCCAGCTGCAGCTGACATAATTCGCTGACATAATCTCCCTTATTAAGGAGCGCACTGATGGCGGCACTTGTTGCAAAAGTTACACACGTACCATGTGGTCCTTGGTCCAATATTGGAACATTATTCATGCCTAATTGCACACTGTTTTGGCCTGGTGCTTCTGCTTGCATTAACGCTGCGTTATCTTGTACTTTATCGTGTAATTTTGTCCAAGCATTCTCGCTAAGTTGTACCTTAAGCACGGTGACAGTGCGAGGTAGCGTGATATCTTTTGCTTGCATGGCCTGTGCTTTAATGACTTGTTGTGTTTGCTGATTGATAGGTTGTTGCATTTTACCTACGAATTGAAAATCCTGTGCGAAAAGTGTCGTTGACCAACATAGTGACGCGGATAGCAAAAGCGTTGTATATTTCATCATAACCTCAATTTTGGAGAGAGCGCTTGTTGATGATAATTTTACCACAATGTTTTAATTATGTCAAATATTCTTTATGACAACAACACTTCCGCACTGCCAAGTGTTAGAACAACTTTATACGTTATGTAGTGATGCATTGATTTTTACGGATGAAAATGGGGTTATTCAATTTGTGAATCCCGCTGCTTTAGCGCTTTTTGGTTACACGCGTGAAGAATTAATCGGTCATTTTATTGAAATGTTGATACCTCAGGAATACCGGCAACGCCATCTGCTGTCACGACAGCAGTATATGCAGTGTCCTAAATCTCGTCCTATGGGTAGTGGCTTAAAGCTCAGTGCACGTCATAAGAGTGGAGAAAATTTGGCTGTGGATATTTCGTTATGCCCACTGACAGATAATGATATGACGATGATCGCTGTATTTATACGCGATGTGCGTATGAACCGGCTCGTGGAGGATAAGCTTTATTTTTTAGCACATCATGATCCTTTGACTGGATTAATGAATAGCGATGCTTTTTATGGCGCACTTGAGCGTATCGTCATACAAAAACCGGATGGATCTTTTGCTATTTTTTTGATTGATATTGATGATTTTAAGCGTGTTAACGATTCGTTTGGACACGCCATTGGCAATCAATTGTTAATCGCATTGAGTCAACGATTGACCCATTTATTGTGTACGCATGACATGATTTCGCGTATTGGTGGAGATGAATTTGCATGTGTAGTCAGAGAGATTCATCATGTGCAATCCATCGCACAAATGGTGACTCGTCAATTATCGTTACCTTATTTTTTAAATCACTTGAAAGTGGTTATCTCGGTGAGCATCGGGATTAGCCTATTTCCGTCAGACTCAACGAACAGTAAGCAATTGCTTGCTCAAGCAGATCAGGCAATGTATTACGTCAAAAAACGAGGAAAAAATAATTTTTCTTTTTACTCGCGTCAACTTTTAGAGCAGGAGGTGTTTGTAGCACCTGAAGATTGCGATTATTTAACGGGCATTTATAATTTTAAAAAATTTCGCAAAGAGTTATATCAACGATTATTGAATTCTCCGCAAGATAAATGTGCAGTTGTGTTGTGCGGCGTGAGTCATTTCAAAATAATTAATGCTATTTATGGCAGTGATGTAGCTGATCAAGTTTTAGTAAAAATAGCGCATCGAATTCGTGACACTTTACCTCAGGATGCGATATTTGCAAGAAAAGCGGGTGATGAGTTGATATGGACTATTTTTTCTGCCGATAAAGCCATTATTATGAAATTGACAGCGAAGATTCAAGATGTCCTGAAACAATCTTTTTTAGTGAATGAGCAACAGATTGAAGTAGCGACATGTATTGGCATTAGCCGTTATTTGGTAGACGCGCGTCATCTTGAGACTTTACTGGTGCATGCTGATGTTGCTATGCAAAAAGCAAAAACGTTAGGACGTAATCAGATTCAATTTTGTTCAGTCTCAAACACACGACACATCCATTATCTTCAGATCTTGCAACACGATGTACCTCATGTATTGGCACGAAGAGAGTTATTCTTGCTTTATCAGCCGCAAATAGAGATTTCTACAGGTGAGGTTGTGGGCGTTGAGGTCGTATTGCGGTGGCACCATCCAAAATTAGGGTCTGTGAAACCGACCATATTCATTCCGCTCATGGAGCGCATGGGGATGATGGCTGTTGTTTCAGATTGGATGTTAATTGAAGTATGTCGGCAGGTGAAACAATGGCAAGTTGTTCAACCGACACTTAAAGTCGCTGTAAATATTTCTGCTCAGCAATTGATGTCGACTTCTTCTATGAAATCTCAGCACGCTTTACTCAATAGTGTGGTTCGTGCAATCAAACAATCGAACGTATCACCACAATACGTGGAGCTTGAGATCACAGAAAGTGCAATGCTTGATAGTGATAAAAAAACCATGCGCAATATTAGAAAATTAAAAGCATTGGGTATTCGCATTGCGTGTGATGATTTTGGAAGTGGCTACGCTTCTTTTACTCGGCTCAATCAGTTAGTTTTTGATACAATTAAGATTGATAAGTCATTGATTAGCGGAATCGGTATGGCTACTAATTGTATTATCATTGAATCGATTATCACGATTGCGCGTGAACTTAAAGCAGATGTAGTTGCTGAAGGTGTTACGACAAAAGAACAAGTAGATTTTCTCAGAAAATTAGGGTGCACATGCGCACAAGGCTATTACTTTAGTAAGCCTTTAAGTGTAATGCGCTTATCTGCGCTGCTGAAGATTAAACGGCAATCGGTGCCTTGATTGACGGATGATACTGATAATTTACAAACTCAAAATCATTGAATTCATAATCAAAAAGCGTCTCAGGATGACGATGAATATGTAATTGTGGTACAGGTAAAGGTGCTCGTGTTAATTGTAGTTGTGCTTGCTCAAGATGATTTTCATATAAATGGCAGTCTCCACCCGTCCAAATAAAATCACCCACGGTCAGCCTACATTGTTGTGCAACCATGTGTGTTAGCAAGGCATAAGAAGCAATATTGAAAGGTACACCTAGAAAAACATCTGCCGAACGTTGATAAAGTTGGCATGATAATTGACCATTTATCACATAAAATTGAAATAAAGCGTGGCAGGGGGCGAGTGCCATTTGGTTGAGTGCACCAACATTCCATGCACTGACCAATAAGCGTCTTGAGTCTGGGTTGATTTTTATTTGTTCAATCACTGAGGAGAATTGATCAATCGTTTCACCGTTTTCTGTAGCCCAACGGCGCCATTGAGCACCATATACAGGACCAAGCTCACCTTTGTTGTCTGCCCATTCATCCCAAATAGTGACGCCATTTTGGTTGAGATAAGCAACATTTGTATCGCCTTTTAAAAACCATAGTAACTCATGCACAATACTTTTAAGATGAAGTTTTTTAGTGGTGACCAAAGGGAAGCCGTCGTTTAAATTAAAGCGCATTTGATAACCAAATACAGATAGAGTCCCAGTACCTGTACGATCAGTTTTTTGGGTGCCGTGAGTGAGGATGTGTTTGATGAGTTGTAGATATGTATTCATCGCGTTTAGACCACCATAAGTAAAAACCAAATATTAACATTGGAATGGAAAGGACTTGTCCTTCTGTGAGCCAACCAAATGCCAGATAACCATGTTGTACATCAGGTTCACGAAAACATTCAGCAAAGATGCGTAGCAGGGCATAGCTTATTAAGAAAAGTGCAGAAACATGTCCTGTGGGTCTCTTTTTTCGTGCGTAAATCCATATTATCACAAAAAGCAGAATACCTTCCAAGGTTAGTTCATAAAGCTGTGAGGGATGGCGCGGCTGGAAGTCAATTTCTGGAAAAATCATTCCCCAAGGGAGATCTGTCGTACGCCCCCAAAGCTCACCATTGATAAAATTACCGAGTCGTCCTGCTGCAAGACCAAGTGGCACCAGGGGTGCGGTAAAATCGAGCACGTCAAGAAAAGATTTGTGCTTTTTCCGTGAGAAAAAATAAAGCGACAGAAGTACACCTATCAAACCCCCATGAAAGGACATGCCGCCCTCCCAAAGCTTGAAAATAAACAACGGGTGATATAATAGCGCACTAGTTTTATAAAAAACTAAATAACCAAGACGTCCACCGATGACGACACCTAAGGCTACAAAAAAAATTAAATCTCCTACGTCCTCAGAAGACCACGTCAGATGATAACGTTTTATGCGCCATGTGGCGAGTAGCCACGCCATGCAGAATCCGAGTAAATACATTAATCCATACCAACGGACATCCAATGGCCCAAGTGAGAAGGCAACAGGGTTAAAATTTGGAAATATCAGCACAATGACTCCTACCGGTTTATGATTTCCCTGCGCGAATGAGTCCACCTAATCCCTCTCGCTCCAGTGCGCGCTGCAGATGTAAACGAATGTCCGAGGCGTGCTCAAGCTCAAGGACATCAGCGAGAATTTTACGTGCATTGGCCATTGTGAAACTGCGGATAATCCACTTCACACGTGGTAAACTTGCAGAGTTCATACTGAGTGTGTCAAATCCCATCGCGAGAAGTAGAATAACCGCGTAAGGATCACTGGCCATCTCACCACAAATACCGACCTCAACACCAGCGGAATGTCCACCCTCTACAACCTTGAGCAATGTCTGTAGCATGGCAGGGTGTAGTGCGTCATATAGGCCTGAGACGCGCGCGTTATTCCTATCTACGGCTAACATATACTGTGTTAAATCATTACTGCCAATAGAGAGAAAATTGACACGCTTTGCTAACGCTCGTGCTTGATAGACAGCTGCTGGAACTTCGATCATGACACCAAGCTCTGGTCTTTCGATAGGTAAATGCTCGTCTATCAGCTCACTGTAGGCTTGATCAATTAAAAAAGTTGCTTCATCAACTTCGTTAAGGGTGGTGATCATCGGTAGTAAAATACGAAGATTATTTAAATCTTGATTCGCACGCATCATGGCACGCACTTGCATTAAAAAGACATCGGGATGATCCAATGTAATTCGAATACCGCGCCATCCTAAATAAGGATTGTCTTCTTCGACGGGGAAATACGGAAGTAATTTATCACCACCAATATCTAAAGTGCGCATGGTGACTTTTCGGGGTGCAAAAGCCTTTAGGATTTGTCGGTAAATGACATATTGTTCATCCTCTGAAGGGAAGCGATCTCGGCTCATAAATGGGATTTCAGAGC
>JAHFRX010000086.1 GCA_023266075.1 Legionellaceae bacterium
TAGCCAGTATGCCTTATTTTTTTATTAATGCGGGCGTCGTGATGACGGATCCTGCGTTTGTGTTCGCTATCACTTTATGCATGATTTCCGCATGGCTTGCGGTGAGTCATGCGAGCAAAGTTTGGGGAGGATTATTCTTTATTGGTTTAGGATTGGGCTTACTTGCAAAAGGCCCGTTAACGGGCGTATTAGTATTGTTGCCGTTGATAATTTGGACGATGATTGAGCGTAAATATCATTACGTATGGAAAAATTTGCCGTGGATATGGGGTAGTGTATTAACGCTTTTGATTGCGCTTCCGTGGTATGGGTTGGCAGAGCTTCGTACACCTGGATTTTTGCATTACTTTATTGTGGGTGAGCATTTTGGCCGATTCGTTGAGTCTGGCTGGTTAGGTGATAAGTATGGTTTTGCACATGCATTTCCGTTTGGCATGATTTGGGTGTTTTTGTTAGGTGCTACCGTTCCCTGGGTGTTACTGGTGATATATGACGTACTGGTACAATCTAAACGGCGCCAAGTGGTCATTGGTGCACGAGATGGTTGGGTGACTTACCTAATGTGTTTCATACTAGTGCCACTTATCTTTTTTACATTTTCTCGTAATATCATTTATACCTACACATTTACCGTATTACCGCCTTTAGCTTTGTTAATCGTAGAAGGAATACAGCGGCAATTTTTGCCAACGTTAACATTAAAGCGTTGCGCATGGGTGGCCTCAAGTGTAGGCACTTGTTGTGTTCTCTTATCACTTTTTTTGTTTATAAGGCCGGCGTTGGTCTCGAAATCACAAGAACGAGTGGTTCATGTGTGGCAATCGTTTCATCCTCATTCTAAACTGATTTATTGGGCCAACGAACCAGATTTTTCTGCTCGATTTTATGCGCACGGTCGTGTGCAGGCGACAAGAGATGAGCATGCGCTTCTTGAATGGTTGCAACAGCCCCATCATCAATATCTTGTTGTACGACAAGATCAGCTCAATGAAATTTCTGAAGGCTTGCGTCGGCGATGGAGGCCTGCTGCACACATTCAAGTACAAAATAAAGTATTTATTTTGTACGAAATCCGTTCTCGTTTGGTGCATAAGGCGTTTGTGTAAGCATTAAGTTAAAAGCATCTGCATGAGCCGGTAGTAAACGCGCTCTAGCGCTATCAAATTTTCTAAACTGACACATTCATTGACCTGATGAATCGTTTTGTTGCTTGGTCCAAGCTCAATGACTTCAATACCATAAGGTGCGATAAAGCGACCATCAGAAGTACCGCCTGTTGTGGAGGTCATCGGTGTGCGATGAAGTTCTGTCTGAATGGCTTTGATACAGGCGTCTAGTAAGTTACCTTTGCTGGTTAAAAAGGGATCGCCATTGTGTCGCCAGGTTATCAGCGGAGATAAATTAAAAGAAGCGAACAACGCCTCGATTTTCTGGATGAGACCTTGTGCGGTTTGCTCTGTGGAGTAGCGTAGATTGAGATGTACAGCGAGATCACCTGGAATAATATTCGATGCATGACCTTTGGCATGAATATGTGTCATTTGTAATGAGGTGGGTGGAAAATGCTCATTACCGGCATCCCATACGGTATGAGCTAAAGTTGTCAGCGCTTCTAGTGCGAGATGAATTGGATTTATCGCAAGCTGAGGATAAGCCACATGGCCTTGCTTCCCCATAAAAGTGACTTCAGCAGATAAAGAGCCCCGGCGTCCAATTTTGATGACATCACCGGTATCATGTTCGCTAGAAGGTTCGCCCACCACGCAGTAGTCTGGTAATTGTCCAAGCGCTTTAAGCTTTTCCATCATAACCGGGGTACCTTTTTCAAAGTCGTTGCCTTCTTCGCCACTGGTGATAAGAAAGCCTAAGCTTCCGTCAAATGTCGGATAATCAGTTAAAAAACGTTTTGTAGCTTCCAGCATTGCGGCAAGACTGCCTTTCATGTCGGCAGTACCTCGACCGTAAAGCAGGCCTTGTTTTTCAATCAATTCAAAGGGGGGCGTTTGCCAAAGATGTTCGTCGCCAACGGGAACGACGTCGGTATGACCTGCCAAGAGTAAAAAGGGTTTTTTTTGACCGACACGTGCAAATAGGTTGGCTACAGGCGGTTGATCCCATTTTTCACAATGAAATCCGAGTGTTTCAAGTTGTTGTTGAATAAATTGCTGGCAGCCTCTATCTTCTGGCGTAACAGAGGGATAATGAATCAGCGTTGCAAGTAGTGATTGAAGAGTATTCATGGCGCTATATCTCTTAATAACGCATTGATCCCTATCTTTGCACGTGTTTTCTCGTCCACTTGTTTCACAATGACAGCACAATAAAGACTATGTGTTTTATCTTCGCTGGGGAGAGCGCCTGCAACGACGACAGCACCGGCGGGAATACGACCATAAGTAATTTCAGCACGCTCCCGATGATATATTTTTGTGCTTTGCCCAATGAAAACACCCATGGAAATAACAGCACCTTTCTCGACAATGACACCTTCAACAATTTCTGATCGTGCACCGATAAAGCAGTTGTCTTCAATAATTGTGGGATTCGCTTGCAAGGGCTCAAGGACACCACCAATGCCGACACCACCAGATAAGTGAACATTTTTTCCTATTTGAGCGCAAGAGCCTACTGTAGCCCAAGTATCGACCATTACACCCGTATCGATGTATGCACCAATGTTGACAAATGACGGCATGAGTATGCTATTTTTACCGACAAATGCACCGCGACGAACGGTTGCTTGTGGAACAATACGAACACCCATATCGATAAATTGTTGCTCAGTAGCATGTTTATATTTTAAATCAATTTTGTCATAAAACTGGCAGTGGTTAGCACGAATGATATGATTTGGATAGCGTTTAAAGCACAGTAAAATTGCTTTTTTAACCCATTGATGCACAACCCAGGTACCTTCAATCTTCTCAGCCGTGCGAAGCCGACCGTCATCGAGTGCCTGTAGCGTGTTTTCAAGTGCATCATCGAGTTCTTTAGGACAATGTGTGGGGTTAATATCATGACGTTCTTCAAAGTATTGCTCAATAAGTGATTGATAAGCGTGCATGGTCGTCTGTAAAAGAGAATTGTTACTCATTTTAAGTTGCTCTTAAAAGATAGGCAAGATATGCTGATCAACATTTCATGAGTATATTGATCAGCGTATGATTTCTATCGATTTCAAAGCCATTTTGGTTAAAAGTTTGACGCCAAGATTGTTATGTGCTTTTTTCGGGTTATTGGTTGTGACTGAGTTGATGTTTGGGTTAAAAACTTATTTTACAAACGAATCTGTGAATATGCCCATAAGTCACCCGACGATAGCCTCTATTGTGCCTATTGCGCGTGAAGATGTTTTAAAGATGTCATTGTTTGGAGAGTTCCTGCCAGAAAATCTTGCGGGTGTTGAGTTAAAAAACTCGACACTGCATGTTAAATTGTTGGGTGTGTTATTATCAAAAGATGAAAAGAAATCCGAAGTGATACTAGAGCTACAAAATGGCGAACAACATGTCTATCATGTTGGTGATACGGTTTCTGGTGGTGCTGTGATTCAACGGATTAATCAAGATGAAATATATGTTTCTCGTAATGGTCGTGTTGAGTATTTATTTTTGCCTGAAAAGGGGATAAACTTGGATTCCCCTGAACCTGGCTTAACGTTTGAGAGATAAATTGCATTATTTCCGCATGTTTTTTTTGAGTATTCCATTGTTCGTTGTGGCCGGTTGTTCTACTGTTCACAATTATAATTTAACAGAAGGGGTCCGAAGTTTTCGTGTACAAGATTATCGTCACGCGTTTATTCGTCTGAAACCTGAAGCGGAAAGAGGTCAGCGAGACGCTCAATATGCCGTTGGGTATATGTATTACTATGGTCAGGGTGTGATTGAGAACCGTAGAAAAGCATGTTTCTGGATCACTAAAGCGGCTAAAGCGGGACAGCCTGAAGCAATTGTTGCATTAAAAAAAATTAAAACGTTGCCTTCCTCACATCCACTGGAGTCCAATGCGCGTCGAGTATTGACTTCATAGGTTTGGGAAGACCGAGTCTGTCGAGTGATGTTTGCGTAACCCATGAACCTTTTAGATGAAGACGTTCTTTATCGTCCGTGGTTAGTTGTTGTCGAAAAATATCGAGGCGTAATTGAAAATGTGTGAATTGGTGTTTGAGCTGCATAAAGGGTTGTGGTGAGTGCGCTGATATCTCCCCACCTAGCAAAGGCAAACACCATAATCCTCCCCAAATACCTTGGTTAGGCCGTTTTTCAAGATATACCGTATCCGCTGTGTGGAGTAATAAAAACTGCGTTGTTTTATGCGGTATCGCTTGACGTTGAGGTTTATGTGGAAATATGTGAGCCTGTTGTGTGAGATGTGCTTGGCAATGCTGATTCACAGGGCAACGCGGACATGTTGGATTTTTTGGGGTGCAACAAGTAGCACCTAAATCCATAATTGCTTGTGTGTATTCACGTGGTTGATGTGTTGCTAAGCAAAGAGAGGCAAGTTTAAGAAGCTGTTTTTCGGTATGTGGATGACGCACAGGACCTTCCACTAAAAAATAACGACTTAAAACACGCTTCACATTACCATCTAAAATGGCACTTGGTTTTTCAAAGGCGAGTGCGCTAATGGCTGCGGCTGTTGATGCACCAATACCGGGTAGTGTTATCAGTGTTTCTACGTCTTCAGGAAATTGTCCGTTGAAAGTCTGACGGATCATTTGTGCTGTGCGATGTAGATTTCGCGCTCGGCTATAGTAACCGAGTCCTGACCAGAGCGCGAGGACCTCATCTTCCGGAGCAACACTGAGTGCATGTAGGTCTGGAAAATGCGTGATGAAGCGTGTGAAATAAGGAATAACCGTTTTGACTTGTGTTTGTTGAAGCATGATCTCAGAGAGCCACACTTTATAAGGGTCATACGGGTACTGCCAAGGAAGATTTTTTCGTCCGTGACGATCGTACCACAACAACAAAGGTTGGGTAAACGCTTTCAGAACGGAAGCGTTTATGGTCGCGTTCCTTACTTCGATTCTGCCATCGCTTTTACACGTGCATTTAAACGACTTTTGATGCGAGAAGCTTTATTTTTGTGAATCAAACTCTTAGCTGCCGCTTTGTCGACGATAGATTGTGCTTTTAAGAGTGCAGAGCGAGCATCATCTTTACTGCCGGTCTCTATTGCTTTTAGCACATTTTTAACATAAGTTCTGTACATTGAGCGTGCACTTGCGTTGTGCTGACGGCGCTTGACGTTTTGGCGAGCGCGCTTGATTGCTGATTTAATGTTTGCCACTGATAATCTCCACAAATTTTACTGTTGAGCAAAAGTCACGTATCATGCAAGATTATCTTGTTTTTGTCAATGCTGTATTTTTTCATGGAGGGAATGATGCCAAAAGTAATTCAGAAGTTTCTTGTATTCGGGGATAGTTTGACGGATAGACAGACAATGGCGAAAAGTGTGCTCGCGCCGTTTAGCGGTTTGGAAGGTAAATCCAAAGATGGGCGATTTACCAATGCTTATGTGTGGTTTGAGTATTTTTTACGCAGCTTATTAGGGCATGCGGAAGTGATGGGAAATGATAAGGTTGTGGGTACCAAAGAGGCTCCTGACTTAGCGCGTACGTACTGTGTCGGTGGGATGACCGCGTATAATTACAAAAAAGTATCAGCCGGCACGGAATTGAGTCTTTTACGAGACGAAGCAAAGATTGTGGGCATCACCGATATCCTCATTGAAACGCTGACGGATCCTATTGAGTCGGTCGTCCTTGCAAGTTTGGAAGATATGCGAAACGCGTGTCTTTCCGATAATCAAACACTGGGTGTGAGTGCAGAAGATAAAGAAAGCACCTTGGTGATTGAGTGGTCTGGTGCGAATGATTTGATTACGATTAATCAATGTCCAACCGTTGAAGCTGCAGATCTTGCGGTTGACGCGCGGATACAACACGTGGAGGCGCTGATAGAGCAAGGTTATAAACATTTTGCGTTATTTAATTTGCCAGGCCTTGATTCAACACCACGATTTAAATTGGGTGAAGCAGCACTTCGTGATGCAGCACAAACGAGCATTCAAGCGTTTAACACAAAACTTCAGGAAGACATCACACTTTTACACACAGAGCATCCTGGCTGTACTTTTCAACTGTTTGATGTGCACACTCATTTTCAAGAGGCGTATGATAATCCTGTACGCTATGGTTTTGATGAGGCAAAAAAAACGGCCATTTATACGGAGTCAACGATATTTAAAGCACAAGGAATGAGCGCTCCTGAAAATGGATATTTATTTTGGGACAGAGTGCATCCGATGAAACGGGTACATGAGATTTTGGCAGGATTTTTTAAAACGTTGTTCGAGCGGCATTATACATTTGAGTTAAAGCCAGAAGATCATATCCGTCAATTTCAGATGCGCTATGGAGAGCGTCTAATTGCTGATAGAACGAGAAAATGTGGTTGCTGTGTACGCTCAAAGATTGATCATCAAGCAGAAGATCTTACTG
>JAHFRX010000087.1 GCA_023266075.1 Legionellaceae bacterium
GATTGGTCACAATGATGGCATGATCTGCAAAATGCATCGCCATTAAAGCACCTGTTTCAATCCCTGCGGGTGAGTCACAAATGATATAGTCAAATTCATTAGCCAGCTCATTTAAAATGCGCTCAACGCCTTCGAGTGTTAATGCGTCTTTATCACGTGTCTGCGAAGCAGGCAAAATAAAGAGTTCGGGAATACGTTTATCTTTGATGAGTGCTTGTTTTAAATTCGCCTCGCCATTAATAACATTGACAAAATCATACACCACGCGCCGTTCACATCCCATGATTAAGTCTAGATTTCGAAGTCCAATATCGAAATCAATGACTACGGTTTTATGCCCACGCATGGCGAGTGCTGATGAAATAGCTGCAGAAGACGTGGTTTTACCGACGCCACCCTTCCCTGACGTAACAACGATTATTTTAGCCACGCGCACCTCACCTTATGATAAGAATAGGTTAGAGTGTAATGGACTCAAGTCTTTGATTCAATAGCCATATGTGGGATCTTAAACAATGGCAAGCAAAATGGCGCAAAGATAGTGTCCTTCCGGAAAACCTGCAATCGTTGGATGGCATAATGAGGGACCATAGATGCCCAATGTTCGAACGGTTCTATCAACCATACGTGCTTGTGTATGCACCAATTCGTTAAACTGTGTTGCGTTTATTGCAGAAGAGCAATTGCAAGTCATCAGTAGCGATTCTGGTTTCATGACTTTAAAGACTTCGCGATGTAGAAAACGGTAGTAGTTTTTTGCAGCATGCAAGTTTCGCTTTGAAGGGATTAATTTAGGTGGGTCTAAAATAACGATGTCATATTCACCCGCTTTTACAAGATAGTTGCGCGCGTCATCTTTAATGAATTCAATTTGAGTCAGTTGGTTGAGTGAGGCATTGTCTTTTGCTTGTTGAATGGCGGCCTCAGAGCTATCGATAGCCGTGATGTGTGACGCACCTGCTTTGGCTGCATGGAGTGCAAATCCACCCGTGTATGTGTATAAATCCAACACACGTTTTCCACGCGAAAAATTAGCGATACGGTGATGATTATCTCGCTGATCAAGAAAAAGGCCTGTTTTTTGTGCATTTGAAAAGTTGACTACAAACTGAAGTCCTGCTTCCAAAACACACTCAGTTCGGTCTGTGGTTGTTGCCTCGGTTGTGACGCCATCTTGTTTTAAAGGATTGACTTCTGGGTGCCACAAAATTTCGGTATTCGGTACGCATATTTTTAAGTATGTTTCAATAATGTTACGGTGTTTTTCCACCCAGAGCGCTGAGCTTGAGACCACGAGTGTTTGATTAAACCGATCGATGGTTAATCCAGAAAGCCCATCTGCCTCACTATTGAATAATCGAAAAGCGTTTGTGGATGTTTCTTCTAAGCGAAGAAGTGTTCGAAGTTGGACGGCCTGTTGTAGACGATAAGCGACGATAGAGGACAACGCCTCATGCTGAACGTCATCAGAAGCATAAGCCAAAATTCTTACGCGATAGAGTGAGTGTGCATTGTAGACGCCGGTTGCAAGATGTTGGTCATTTTCATCGACAATTTTGACCAACTCGCCTGTTTTGCAGGCTTCTTGAGAAAGAATGGCTTTGGGATACACCCAAGGATGTCCTATTTTGAAAGCGCCTATTTTTTCGGGTGCTAAAACAATTTTAGCTGACATATGCCTTACCTAAAATTGAGCATGATAACTTATCTTATAAGAAAAGCCGTGCCTTGAAATATCTTTGGTATACAATATACACAAATTAGCAGAATTAAGGAGATATTGGCGATGACAATTTTGCCACAAGCACTGACGTTTGATGATGTACTCCTGCTTCCTGCACATTCAGAGGTACTTCCTAGAGATGTTGATTTAAAAACACAGTTAACGCGAGAAATTGAGCTTAATGTGCCGTTGGTTTCGGCGGCGATGGACACGGTAACTGAAGCAAGACTTGCTATTGCGATGGCACAAGAAGGTGGGATTGGTATTATTCACAAAAATATGTCGATTGCAGAGCAAGCCGATGAAGTTCGGCGCGTGAAGAAATTTGAAAGTGGTATGGTCAAAGATCCTATTTTTGTGTCGCCGAAGCTTACCGTACGTGAACTCATTGCGATTATGGAAAAGCATGCCATTTCAGGTGTACCCGTTGTTGAGGGGGAACGACTTGTCGGAATTATAACGAGTCGCGATATTCGATTTGAGACGAATTTAGATTTGCCAGTGGCGGCTGCGATGACACGAAAAGATCGTCTTGTCACGGTACGTGAAGGTGCCAGTCGTGAAACGATTCGCGGCTTGTTGCACAAACATCGTATTGAAAAACTTTTAGTGGTGAATGATGCATTTTGTTTACGTGGTTTAATTACTGTCAAAGATATTCAGAAAGCCAAAGAAAATCCATTTGCATGTAAAGATCATGCGGAACAACTACGTGTAGGTGCTGCCGTTGGTGTGGGTGAGGGCACGGATGATCGTGTCGCTGCTTTAATTGATGCGGGTGTTGACGTATTGGTGGTGGATACAGCGCATGGCCATGCAGAGGGCGTATTGGCCCGTGTGCGTTGGATTAAGAAGAACTTCCCTGATATTCAAATCATTGGGGGTAATATTGCTACAGGAGATGCCGCTTTAGCTTTAAAAGAAGCCGGCGCTGACGCGGTGAAAGTAGGGATAGGACCTGGTTCGATTTGTACAACACGTATTGTCACCGGTGTGGGCGTGCCACAAATTACTGCGATTCAAAATGTTGCAGAAGCACTGCGCGGGCAGCTACCAATTATTGCCGATGGTGGACTTCGTTTTTCAGGTGATTTGGCAAAAGCACTTGCTGCCGGTGGGTTTACAGTGATGATTGGAAGTATGTTTGCTGGTGCAGAAGAGTCACCGGGTGAAATTGAGCTGTTCCAAGGTCGCACGTATAAAAGCTATCGAGGTATGGGGTCTATTGGTGCAATGGCTCAAACAACAGGATCAAGTGATCGGTATTTTCAAGAAGGATTAACATCACAAGAAAAATTAGTCCCCGAAGGGATTGAAGGTCGCGTACCTTATAAAGGACCTATTCAAGCGATTATTCACCAACTACTCGGTGGTTTACGTTCTTGCATGGGATATACAGGCTGTAAAACGCTTCAAGAGCTTCATGATAAAGCAACTTTCGTGCAGGTAACCTCTGCAGGAGTTCGTGAATCACATGTGCATGATGTGAGCATTACTAAGCAAGCACCTAATTATCAAATCGAGAACTAATCCATGCGTGAAGGGATACTTATTTTAGATTTTGGATCACAGTATACGCAATTGATTGGACGACGCATTCGCGATATGCATGTGTATTGTGAAATTTACCCATATACAGTTTCTTTTGAATTGTTGTGTGATTTTAAAATTCAAGGTGTCATATTGTCGGGAGGGCCTGCGTCAGTCAATCTTTCTTCAGCGCCTCAAATTCCTGATGAGGTGTTTACCTTGAAAGTGCCGATTTTAGGTATTTGCTATGGCATGCAAGCGATGGCTAGGCAATTGGGTGGAAAAGTTGAATCAGGTGCCGTGTGTGAATATGGGCATGCGAAATTGCATTGTGTTGAAAACGCGTCATTGTTTAGCGCGCTCAATAAAAAAACGATTGATGTTTGGATGAGCCACGGTGACAGTGTTACAAAATTGCCAGATGGTTTTATGTGTTTAGCGCATACCGAAGATGCGCCTATTGCTGCGATGGGAGATGTTAAGCGACACTGGTATGGTGTGCAATTTCATCCTGAAGTCACACATACTGAAGAAGGTTCTGTGCTTTTAAGAGCGTTTATATTAAATTTATGTGACATCACGCCGGATTGGACAACTGAGCATGTGATTGAGACATTGGTTGATGAAATCAAAGTCGCTGTCAAAAAAGAAAAAGTACTTTTGGCGTTGTCCGGTGGTGTTGACTCGTCTGTTGTGGCTTCACTGCTACATCGTGCTATTGGTTCACAATTGGTATGTGTGTTTGTCGATACCGGTTTGTTGCGTCTTCATGAGGCACAACAGGTACAGGAAATGTTTCAGTCTTTTGGTTTGTCTATCGTGTGTCTGGATAGGGGCGATGTGTTTTTTCATGCTTTAAAAGGTATTTCAGATCCAGAAGAAAAACGCAAAATTATCGGTAAAACGTTTATTGATGTGTTTGTTGAAGAGGCCGGAAAACGCTCAGATATTATGTGGTTTGCGCAAGGGACGATTTATCCTGACGTGATTGAGTCTGCAGCAATTCCAGGGCACGGTGGTACGGCGTTGATTAAATCACATCATAATGTGGGTGGGTTGCCTGATATTTTACCATTTAAACTCCTAGAACCCATTCGTACGTTGTTCAAAGATGAGGTGCGCGCTATTGGTGAACAATTGGGACTCTCAAAATCCATGGTGTATCGTCATCCTTTTCCAGGACCTGGACTGGGTGTCCGTGTCTTGGGTGAGGTTAAACGCGAGTCTGTCAAAATTTTGCGTCAAGCCGATGCCATTTATATTCAAGCATTGCGCGACGCGGGATTGTATCACACGGTGAGTCAGGCATTTGCTGTTTATTTGCCAGTGAAAAGTGTGGGCGTGATGGGTGATGGGCGTCGTTATGATGATGTCATTGCGTTAAGAGCGGTCGTGACGGATGATTTTATGACAGCGCATTGGGCGCATTTACCATGGGATTTTTTAAGTACGGTGAGTCATCGAATTATCAATGAAGTGAAAGGTATTTCTCGTGTGGTGTATGATATTTCTGGAAAGCCACCTGCGACGATAGAATGGGAATAAAAGATCTTTATTGGATGCAGCAGGCTTATGCTCAGGCTGTGCGTGCACAAAAAGAGGGAGAGGTGCCGATTGGTGCGGTTCTTGTGGGCCCTGCTGATGAACTTTTAGGCCTAGGATTTAATCAGGTAATTCAGGGTAAGGATCCAACTTTGCATGCAGAGATTGTTGCAATTCGCAATGCGTCGCAGTTTATTCATAATTACCGATTGGTGAATACCACACTGTATGTCACGCTAGAGCCTTGTTATATGTGTACAGGTGCTTTAGTTCATGCCCGCATTTCAAGACTTGTCTATGCAACGAAGGATACCCGAGTAGGTGCTTGTAGCGCTTTATTGAATCTTTTAGAGACACAGGGGCTGAATCATCGAATACACGTTGAAAATGGTGTTTTGCAAGAGCCCTGTGCTGTCTTGTTACGTGATTTTTTTAGAGAAAAACGTGGACAACTTTAAGAGGATTGCTTCGTTTCTAATACTTCCCATCGCTCATAATATGATGCGAGCATTGTTTCTAAAGCTGTGAGCATTGTATTAAATTCGACAATGTCTTCGGCCTTTTTTTGATAAAAATCGGCATCTGACATGGCTTGATGATACTGTTGAATTTGCGCTTCTAATTGCTCAATTTTTAATGGCAGCTCTTTTAATTCACGTTGCTCATGATAGCTCAGTTTGATGCGCGTAGGCTTATATAAGGATTTTGTTTGAGCTGTTGTCGATGAGACTTTTTTGATGGGGGTTTCTCGTTGTCGTTTAACGCGCAGATAATCATCATATCCACCAACGTATTCGTTAAACTTCCCTGACTCATAGACTAAAAGGCTGCTCACGACATGATTGAGAAACGCTCGGTCATGGCTGATAATCACGAGTGTTCCGGTGTAGTCAACGAGCATCGCTTCAAGCATTTCAAGTGTTTCAATATCTAGATCATTTGTCGGCTCATCCATAACTAAAAAATTAATTGGTTTTGCCAGTAATTTTGCTAAAAGTAAGCGGTTTTTTTCTCCCCCTGAAAGAGAGAACACCGGTTGATTGAATCGCTCCGACGCAAACAAAAACTCACGCAAATACGTTGCAACATGTTTTTTGTGACCATTGATGCTTACAAAATCAGCACCATCGGCAACATTATTCAGTACGGTATCCTGTTCATCGAGCAGTTGCCGAAGTTGATCAAAATAACCAATTTCAAGTGTTGTCGCGCGTTGAATGCTGCCACTTTTGGGTGAGAGCTCTCCCAATAGCAGACGAATTAAGGTGGTTTTTCCACAGCCATTAGGGCCAATAATACCAAGCTTGTCGCCACGTGTGAGGAGCAAGGAAAAATCGTTGATAATTGTTTTTTCTTCAAGCGTGTAGTTTAAACGCTGTGCTTCAATAACTATTTTTCCGGAGTAGGTGGTATCGAGGTTAATTTTTTTGATTGTTCCTAATGCTTCGCGTCGTTCGAGGTGGGTTTTTCGTAGTGCTTTTAAGCGTCTTACACGGCCTTCGTTTCTCGTTCGGCGTGCCTCAATACCCTGTCTTATCCAAGCTTCCTCTTGTTTTAAATGTTTATCAAAGAGGTTGTGTTGCTTTTCTTCCGAAAGCCACATGTTGTCACGATGATTGAGGTAAGTCTCATAATTGCACTGATGTGCGTGAAGTGC
>JAHFRX010000004.1 GCA_023266075.1 Legionellaceae bacterium
TTAAAACATGCGTCGCTGCGCTCCGAGTGATCATCCTCGTTCGGAATCAGTGATCACGCTCAATCGGAATTAGTGATCAAGATACTTCGGAATCAGTGATCATTCTCGTCGGAATAGGCAACTGTCGAAAGAATGGAAGATCCCATTTGAAAACATACATACACCCATAAGCATCTGGCAAGGTCGATTAGATAAACAAGTGCTTGTGTCATATGCCGAATTCTATAAGCATCAACTTCCTCACGCTTCACTGCATATTTTTGAAAATGAGGCGCATATTTCAACGCTTTATCGTCATATGGGAGAGATTATAAAAACTGCTGCTGCATAAGCTTTTTAAAAATAAAATATACCAGGTAATCAAGCTTGATCAATGATAAAGACATACTCTTGCATGCTGCTATGGTTCAAATACATTGACTTTTCTAGCTAATCAAATTAACTTCAGTTAAGTGGATTGGGGAATCCCGGTCGGCGTCTAGGCCTCGGTGAATATCGAGGCTTTTCGCTTTTAATGCCAGCATCCACTGTATCTTCTTGTCGTTCGCTACAATAAACTAAAACGCTTACGTCGTCTATTTTTAATCATAAATGTTCTCTTCATGCTTATGCAACCTTATCTACAGCAGGTAGTCCCCAATGCTCACCAAAAATGACATTAAATTTTGTAGCTTGTGCGATGGGACAAACCGTTTTATTGTGTTTTTCAAGTGTCACAAAACCATAAGCAGATAATGTTTTCAATGTTCTGGATAAATTACTTAACTGCCGCCCCGTAAGTTTCGCTAATTCAGTGATAGAAGCGGGTTTTTTTTCAGTAATAACCTGCAACAATACTTGATTTTCATCACTCAATACCTCCGCAAGCGATCGGATTGAAGTGAACCAAATTTTAGGCTCATCAGACTTAGGTTTGTATTTACCTTGTGCAATAGCAAGCGTCCGCTCTCGAATTTCTTGCTGTGACATAATACCAATTTTTATGGTCTTCATTTTCATGATTACTCTCCTAATCCAAGCGCACGTAATGTCTTATCAACCTCTAACCAAAAATCTTTCAGCAACTGGTGTCCATCAACAAATTCATAAGGAATGCCTTTATCTGTTGAGCTTCTATGCCGATGATCATAAGTCTTCCTGCCTTGATACTTTCCTTTCTTCTGTGGTTTAACTGCATGTGCATTGTCAAAACCCATTAAACGCTCACCGCAACGATCATGTAATGTTAACAGGCTCTTAGAGTTGAATGAGCATCATCGTTAATCGCCGATAAGAGCGTATTACAATGGGCTTGTTCATTTAATTTTATTTTTCCTTCTTGATCCGTTGCAAGCGTAATCACGCGATCGTGAAATTTGGCCACACTTGGGCGATGCGCGATACTGATGAACGTTGTTCCTTTGAGCTTACTTTTTAAAAGGCCATATAGATGTTCTTCGCTGGCAGGATCAAGTGATGCTGTCGTCTCATCTAAAAATAGCCACTCAGGATTTTTGAGTAATGCTCTTGCAAAGGAAATACGTTGTTGCTGCCCGGGTGAAAGGCGTGTAGACCATGCCGATTTAATATCTAATTCCCGAATAAATTGATCCATTTGTCCTACTGCTTTTAGTACTTCAATATATCGTTTATCGGAGTAAGTATCTACCGGTTCAGGATAAGCCAATACGGCTCTTAATGTGTCATCAGGAAGCAAAGGTTTTTGAGGTAAGAAACATGCTTTACGGGGATCTGGAACAACAGCTCTCCCATGACCATACTTCCACGTATCTGCCATCACTTTGAATAACGTGCTTTTCCCTAATCCAGACGGACCCTTGATTAATGTATTTTCCCCTCGCTGCAAAGTTAGATTTAAATCTCTCATCATTACTTCTGTGCTGGTTGGTGTAGTCAGATGAAGATCTTGTACAGTGAGCGCTTCTTCTGGTTTACCCACTTTTGTTTGAATGTCTTTTTTTGTAGAGGTTAAAGCATCTTGTTCCAATGCATGATCTAGCTCCATAATACGTCCTACATCTGCTTTGTAAGTAGCCAACACTTCATAAGAATTAATAAACCAATCGGATGATGTTTGTACTTGTTGGAACGAAAATGCAATTTGCATCAATTGACCCAAGGTGCTAAAACCTCTAAAAAATAGAGGGGCTGCGATAAAGTAGGGGAAAATCGATGATAGCTGTTGGTAAAATCCTTTAAAAGCGACCAAATTTGTCTTGACCAAAATTTTTTGATACGTGTTTTTACAAATCTCTTGAAATTGCTGAAATAAAGATTGTTTATGATATTTCTCACCTCGTTCTTGCGAAATATTTTCTGCTTCAGCATTAACGTACTCTATCCCTTTTCTGAAGTCCGCTTCCAATCCTTGTTGCTGGTGTGTTAATTTGGTCAATCTTTTACCGATATAATGCGTAATAACGCTCGCCACCCCTGAAAAAATAAGAGCGCACCATACTAAATAACCCGGAATAGTGATACTTGCACCGAGCAAAACAAAAGACAATGAGCCGCCAACAACCCATAATATGCCAATGAAAACCATGAGCGTTAAAGTAGAGCTCATTAATTCCAATCCTAACGACAAAGTTGTATCAACAAAAGAACGTACATCTTCTTGAATTCGTTGAGCAGGATTATCCAACTGGTTTGCATGTCGCATCAAAGCGAGATAATTTTTATTAGCGAGGTATCGATTCATCAATGTTGTCGTAAGCCAGTTTCGCCAATTCATGCTTAATACATCTACGAGGTAGTTTTTTAGAACACTGACACCGATATAACATCCTACAATATAAGCAAAAGTTTGCATGCTTGCGATGAATAGCCCTAGATTTTTTGCTGAAAGTGCAGCCCAAAATCCAGCGGTCCACCATGAAAGCGCAAACATTAAAGCAACTAACGCTACCGTGCTCAAAGCTGCGCCAATTAAAAGCATCCAGGCTTTATAACGCTCATTTGATTTTAAGAAATAATCTTTCATCAATGTCATTATTTTTCTTAAGTAAGCTTGATTAGATAATTTTTTTTCTACAACACCACTCATGTTAAAATGACTCCTCAAGTTAGATACGCCCGTACACTGTAGTCGCTATATATTGAGATTCCATCCTCTAAGCTGTGCTCTTCCAGATGAGACGGCTAATTCATAAACATTGTTGTGAGTGGATTGGCGATAAATCCAGCGGCAATGATGGAGACAAGAAAGCCTATCCATAATTTTTTCTCAAGCAAACCTGATGACTCTTTGAATGCATAAAAATAAGTGATGATTTGCCACACTATGAGTACACTAACGACAACACCATTTATATATTGCCCTATAGACGCGTGAATAGGCATGCCTTTGCTCATATCAACATCCCAAAGATTCGGAAAGATGAACCGTGAAATACCTATAAACATGACATTAAATAAAGTAGGATATTGAGCAAAAACGACAGTCCCTACAAAATCAACGATCCGTAGTTTTTGTTTCTGTAATATCTTAGCTGTAACAATGAAAAGAATGGAGAGAGTCAACCAACTGACAATATTTTGATACGTTAAAAATAAAAAGCCTGTGGCATTAGTCTGCGTGGCAAGTGCGGATGCATTAATAATCCCGATCGGACCTAAAAAATACACTTTTGCAATAACACCAAGATAGCTGATTACCAGCAAAATTATCATACCAATCAAAAGTGCTTTAAAGCCTGCAATTTTTTGAAAAGGGTTTAACCAAAATTGAGATTGCATTTTGGTATAAAAGGTTTTGCGATGTAACGCTTTTGACAACACACTGTAATCTTCTTGTGAAATTTTATGCTCATTAAGCATTTTATCTAAACGAGCTTTTTCGTTGTTCATAGTACACCTCATAGTTTACTTAACATTTTGGCGGCATCAACCGCTGTGAGTTTTCCTTCTTCGACCAACCTCAAAATATCCTCTTTTGAATTTTCTTGTTGGACATCAATACGTTCGAGTGTCTCGATGAGTACATTGAGCTTATTTCGAAGCGTTGGATATGAAACGCCTTGCTTGGAAGCCATTTCTTTAAGGCTGCCTGAGCACTTCACAAAATCTAAAACAAATTGCAAATCGTCTTCCTGTAATTTTAGTAGTGCAGGTATAGCAAATGATCCTGAAAATTGCGTATTGCACTCTAAACACTCAATTTTTGATACCTGTAGAGACGTGCTATTACAGGAGGGACATTGTGTGATGATTTTTCCCATGAATAATCCTATTTTTAATTAAAACTGTAATTTCCGAAGAATGATAATAAAACATTAAAATAATATCAATATTTATTTTAATTAAATTAAATTTAAACTTAAATAAATTTAATTTTGACTTATTGATGAACTACATGGCAATGCAGCGCATTTTATTACTGGATTTTAACATGATCATCATTAAAAATATTACATTTGATTCAAGCACTGCTGAAATTATCGTCGATGGCAATAACTAGCTGTAACGGCTATTTAAACTTTAATGCTCACATCAAACTTGGTATTATCCAAAAATATGCCATGTAATTAAGGTGAGTATGCAACATTTTTCTTTTTTTCAAAGGAGAAGCACGACAGGTCTGACAACTTCCTCTTTCCCAGATTATCAAAGTGTGCAAAGAGATACGTCGGAAGTATCTTCCGACGAAGGCAATCTTAAAATCAAAACACTGCTAGAGAATTATTGGTACAATGCTTTTATGACCATTTTTCAAGATCTCCCACAGACCATTGCAACGGTCGTTGTCATGACCACCGTAGGTTTAAAAATTACACCAGATAACCCTACAGGTGTTAGTCTCCCTGGATATCTTAATCTAATCCCTCAATTTGGGAATTCAGCAGCAGGCTTAGCTGCGGCTTATGAAGCTTATTGCTTGGCATGCTGTTGTAAGACTCATTTTAACTTAAATCGTTTTACAGCCACTTTTCTTTATACTGTGTTTTCGGTCAGTACGATCACGAATGGTGTGACCAATATTATATTGACTTTAAATGAAGAGAATAGTAACTCTCTTTCTCAAGCAACAACCATCGCTGCTCTTTCTGCAAATTTTTTGATTTTAGGCATTGAAGAATTACAATTGTCCTACAAAATCTGTGTCAAAAATCTTTCTTTTCGCTCTCATTTATTAGATCTGTTCCACTTAATTTGCTCAATTAACTTAATGATAAGCATTTTGACTGCTTATTTAGTCACTTTCAATTTGATAAGCTATAATGCCGCTGCTTATGGATATTTAATTGGCACATGGTTAGGACAAATTCCAGAATTGATTCATCCCACATTCATTCGGGTGCTTCCTCTGATTGCTTGTATGAAGAAAAGCTTTACTTCAACAAAAACCGAGGACTCCACTCATTCTGAAGAACTTGAGTGCATTGAAGAAGTTGACATCCTCTCCACCTTGACATCCTCCCGGAACTAAAGGAACGGGGAGGATGTCAATCCGTTATCACATCAACTTAGAAAAGCCTACAAATAAGCTCACTGAATGACGCATCGATTCGCATGAATTTCAGAGTCTTCTTCTGCTTCTAATTCTAGATGACGTTCATCTTTTGATTTTAATTGCTTCACATGATGACTAGCTGTCTTGCTCGAGTTATCAGGCATGAGCACTTCGGTATCTCTCCACGCCACGCCTTCTTGCGTTACATAAGCATATTGTATGTTTTGGTCTAGGCGAGCAGAAAAAGCGCCCACCAATTGCTCTCCGTGAAAATGCAGCATACAATCGTCCGGAACAGCGAAGCCCGCAGCACTCTTACCTGACTTGACTGCCGTTTCGAACGCTGACATCCAATGATGTTTACGTTCAACATCAAGTACACAAGTCCCTTGCATAGCAAAATTTAATTGCCTCTGCTCGCCGATCTTCGGGTCTCTCTGCTTTTGCGATGGTGATCGCATACTCAAGAAATCTCTCTAATGTGTAAAAAAGCTGTGCATAGTTGTCACCATTAAAACTCAATGGAAGAAGATGGGCGGGCATAATCACATTCCTTAAAAAATCAACAAACGGACAATAACATACGATCGTTTATAATGCACAATATTTTATCAAATTTACATTCGAATGCATCAACTCCTTAAATGCTCTCTTACAGATTTTTCGTTAAAAAATATTTTAAGTGCTTCAAAGTCTAAAATCAATGATAAACTGGATAGCCCTGAGGCTATCAAAACATTTCTTTAACTCAGCTTTCCACTTCTTGCTGGGATAAATAATCTTGGTAATTGAGTACACTTATATTTTCGTAATAAGGGAAATTTTCGCCTTGATAAAGAAGATAACCATGATCCCCCTCTTCTATAAAACCGCTCATAGCAATGGTCATTCGTGGGCTAAATGTTGATGCGCTTTTAATTTCAATCCATTCTTTTCGGTTTTTTCTGTCAATGATAAGGTCGATCTCAATACCATGCGAAGTTCGTAAATAATATAATTCAGACGATTGATTGGTGTGTCGCTCTTTTTTTAAAATTTCACTTACAACATAGTTTTCAAAAATTGCTCCAGCCATTGGACCTTTTTCATAGAGGGATTGATTTTCTATACCAGTAAGAAAAGAAACCAAGCCTACATCATAAAAATACAATTTTGGACTTTTTACAATTCGCTTACCATAATTTTTATAGAAAGGGGATATTAAAAAAATAATATAGGATGCTTCTAATAACGAAATCCAACGCTTAATCGTCTTGACATCGACACCGAGATCATTAGCATAACGCGTCATATTTAATTGCTGTGATGTATTCGCAGCCAATAACTGTAATAGGCGCCTAAAGTCCCTGGCATCACCGATATGCCCTAGCGCCACAATGTCTTTGTGAATATACGTTTCAATATAGGAAGAAACCCAAGCATTATAAAATGCATATTGACGCTCAACTAGCTCAGGATACCCTCCTCTAAAAACAGATTCTGCATGCAATACGTTTGGAATTTCCGTGAATTGAAACGGTAGTAATGAAAGCAATCCAATACGACCTGCTAATGATTCTGATGCATTTTTTATAAGAGAAAATTGACTAGAGCCTGTTAATATAAATTTTCCTTTAACACCACGATCTTTATCTACGGCAATTTTAATATAATTAAATAGCTCTGGAATTTTTTGTACTTCATCAAATATAACTTTATCAGCATAAATTGATAAAAATCGCTCAGGATCATGATGAAAGAGATTGATGATACGGTAATCATCAAAAGTCACATATGTATAATTTGGTAGCATATGTTGTAATAACGTAGACTTACCAGACTGTCTAGGTCCTGTAAGACCGATAATAGGAAAATAGATTAAATACGCTCTTAGGGTAGATTCTAATACGCGAGGTTGATAATGCATGTTTGTAAATCCCGTGCAGATATGGAATGACAATCCATTATTACACAAAAAATCGCTGTCGCAAATTTTCTCCCAAGATAGTTTGCTTTATTCTCGATATAGCCATACTGCTCAATCATTTAAAAAAGGAAGTTTAATGACAACCTCAGTATCTGTGAGACTCACCACGAGGAGGACTCTGAAACTCATCAGGAGAATGGATGGGCTCAAGACACTTTTTCCATAATTCTTCAATGGCGCCATGGATTTTATGCCATTGTTTGCGCTGCTCAGCATTTGGGCCTTTCTCAAACAATCGCATCTCTGCTGGTTGAGAAAAGATTAAACGCTGGAGGAGATTGAAAACCTGGAAAAACCAATTCAGCACAGGGCGAATAAGACTGAATAAAAACATATCCTGTCTAAACTCCTCTGCAACTTTATCGATAGCCTTTTTCGACGCGATACAAAAAATAGAAAGACTTTGTTGGTAGTCGCTTTCAGGAGGTAGTTTGCTTACTTTATCCCACTCTTCTAACAATGTATTCACCAATACGCTCAAAGACGCTTGATGATGAGGTGCCAGATCAGGATAATTCTGTAGATTTAATAGCAAATCCATCGCTCCCAATAAAGACGCTAGAGTGAGCGGAATAGGAAAAGGTTCATCTAAAGATCTCATTCCTTCTTCTAAATCATCACAGCTTTCTGATATTTCAGACAGATGATCATCGTGATTCGGTCCATTGTAAATTATCATAGCCCCAGGCCCGATAGATGAAACAGGCTCATCTTTTAAAAAGCTATCGACGACACCGACTAGAACAGCACTATTATTTGACTTATAAATAGCAGCATCCCAATCTTTTACTGGCCCCGAAACATATCCGGTCTTATAGAGCGCATTGCGCGCATACATAGGATATTTAGCATTCTCGGCCGAAATACCTCTTCTCTTTAATTCATCTTCTGGAATTTTACTCGTCATGTATGTTAGATAGTCACGAAATAGCGCGCTAATCGCGTCGCGATTAACGGGTGAGCTCGCGATACCACTGGCTCTACTTCGAAGCTCATCTTTTATTTTCCTATCGTCTTCTGTAGGATTGTTGAAAATTGATCCAGAAAACGCTTTTCCATTGCCTATCTCGCTGAGTAAATCAACGCCTATCTCTTTCCAGAAAGGATTTAAAATTTGTGATTCATGCGTTGAGGCTACAGAAGAAGCATCATCCTCGGTTTCCGATAAACTAGATGCGTCATAAGGGACCGATAAAGTGTAAAACAATCGCTCATACGTTGCTCGATGCCGATGCTTTGTAACGCGATCAATTTCATCCTGCCGCTTAGCACTTATTTCTGTAAACAGAGAGTGTTTCAGATGACCACCCCCATCATCTATATAAGGGATTCTTAATGTCGCAATTAATGCCCGTGTCTCTTCAGTGGCTGATCCCAAATCCTCTATATCCATTAACTCATTGGCATAAAAAAATTTATCATGATACACGATGTAGGAGGGTGTGTTGCCTAACAATTCCTTTAACCACTCATGAGACATCTCCAAAGGGTTAGCATCTATATGAATAATCCCACAAGGATATTGAGTGGTCACCAGTTTATTCGCTGGAGGCCATAATCCACACGAAGGTATATTTTGCATGTCCTGCTTTTTACCGGTAGATGCCCACATATAAGCAGAAACATAGTCATCTAAAGTCATTGAACATTGACTCGCCCAAGTATTCAGCTCAGCTGTAACCTCAGCAGGGATACAAACAGGATCCGCTGCTATTTTGGTAATCAGCTCACTTTGGATATAACAACCATCAGTTATTGCCTTGTGGATGGTTTGTTTAAATAATTGATTTTCCATTTCCACTAAGACTGCACCAAATTGATGTACGGATTCTTTTTCTGCGTGGTTAAAAAAGACATTCCCTGATGCAGTAATGACGAATGGTCGCCGTGGGTTGATAGTGCTTTGAATTTCTCGCAGTCTAGCGATTTCTGAACGTAATAATCGGCATTCAGATTCAAGATCTTCATCCCCCAAAAGAACTTCTCTCTTACTGATGACGTCGCCTAAGTCTTGCTTAAGCGCTTCTTTTTTTTCCTCTAGTGATTTATAGTGTACTCTCTCCGCTACCTCACGGAAAGATCGTCGGAGTTTGCTAATCTCAACCAGCTGCCGTAACACACGACGCCATACTTCTTTAGGGTCTTTAGGGTCTTTAGGGTCTTTAGGGTCTTTAGGGTCTTTTTCTTCTTCTTTTTTCGTGATTTTCTCTAGTTTGTCTCTTATCCGCTCTGCTTGAGATTTATTTTTTTCATACGCGCCCATTCTATTCATATAAGAAACAATTGTACGTTTTGCTTCTTTCTGTCCTTCATCACCCAAAAATGATGGGTTAGTTATCCGCTTAATAACTCGTGTTCCTTGGCTTGAGTTTGAAATACTTATTTCTCCGTAATATTCTTTTTCTTCTGGACTCATCCCATCTAGAATGTCTTTAACTTCAGTACCTGTGGTGCGTGAGACCATGCTGATGAGTTCTTCGATATCCGAAACAATAGAGAGGCCTGAATAGGATGGATCGCCCGTTTCAAATCTTTGTCGAATACGAGAAAAAATATCATCGAACCCTCTTGGAAATGCAAGATCAAGCTCAGTCAGATAATTTTCTAAATAGTTGAGAATAAAGCGTGGATGCACATGCGTACGAATATCTATCACCGCATCACTTGTGAGAATATCTCCTGGGTGAACTTTATGGCTCGATGAACCGCCGGCACCATAACTTTTCACACTTAACGGAGCATCTTTGACGATGACGCCAGTATTATATAACGCTCCCATGATCAGATTGCTTTCATGGAGCAATAAATCACCATTTAATCCCATATTCAATTGTTGATGGACAATCGTTTTGATTTTAGTTATCTTTCCGGACTTAGGTCCTCCCATAACACCAAAACAGACGGTATGCTCATCTGTTGCTTTTACTTTTTCATCGCCTTGAGAGAAGACAATATTGGGTAATCTTCTCTCATTTACTTGCTCAGCAAGGCTCAGGACAGTCCCTTGCAACTCTCCCCCATTCACTCTATCTGAGACACAATCCCATGTCTTTGATGGAGAAAAATCGTCAATACTGAATTCAAGCAGCTTGTCGGAAGATTCGCCTTTAGGCAATCTAAAAATAACCAGCATGCCTTCGCCTGGATTCAGCTCATTTAAGGCAGAAAAAATGACAGGCCTTGTTTCTTCATCCATAACGCCAGAAATGTAAATAACGCCATCTGAGACTGGTTCATTTCTGATTCTCATAAAAAAAACCACCTTGTATTTAAATTAAATATTAAGATTATATATTGTTATTGTTGATCAAATAATATGATATTTCAAGTTTTTATTGTCAAGATTCTCGTATATCACACCGGGTAAAACCTAGAATACCGTGTGTTTAATCCAATCTGCTGATATAATAACCCAAAAATAGCATCAAATTTCACTATGCCAATCTCTTACAATGACTTTGAAAAAGTTGATTTACGATCTGGAACCATTACCCATGCCGAGCCCTTTCCTCGTGCAAAAAAACCTGCTTACAAAATCTGGGCAGATTTTGGTCCGGAAATTGGTATTTTACAAACATCAGCACAGGTAACAGCGCACTATACACCGGAGTTGTTGATAGGCCGATCTATTATCGGTTGCGTTAATTTAGGCGAAAAAAATATCGCAGGATTCGTATCACAATTTCTATTGGTCGGTTTTTCAGACGACAATGGTGCAATTTGTCTCATCACTGTTGATCCAGAAGTCCCTAACGGTAAAAAGTTGCATTGATTTTATGATACAATGAGGGTGTTAAAATATAGGCGTCGTACCGAAAATCCTTGTATCGCTGGTTCGATTCTAACGCTGACCACCATGTTTAACAAATACTGTACGATGGAACTCATCAAACACATCGTGCTCTAAAGAACCGTCAACATCGAGGAGCCACCTGTGACATCCAATATCATTATTTATAGCACGTCATCTTGCCCCTACTGTGTGCGTGCCAAAGAATTGTTAAAACGTAAAGGCGTAAGTTTCACTGAAATTTTAGTCGATGAAGATGATAAAAAACGAGACGAAATGATCGCAAAAACAAACCTATATACAGTCCCTCAGATTTTTATTAATGATCAGCATATTGGTGGTTGTGATGATTTATACGCGTTAGAGCGAGAAGGAAAATTAACTGAACTGTTAAACTGCTGAAGCATCATTATTGCGTATAATATCCACGGTACTTCGAGCCAAGCGACTCATAAACACCAATCGATGACATCTTTTCCCATTTTTCTTAACAAAGTATTGGTGAATGAAAAATGCTTGCATCCTAAAAATCCGCGATGAGCAGATAAAGGCGACGGGTGTGTCGTGCTTAAAATAAAATGACGTGTCGTGTCGATCATACTACTTTTACGTTTCGCAGGAGCGCCCCACAATAAAAAAATAACACCCTCTTTCTCATCATTGATAATTTTAATGACTTTATCGGTGAATTTTTCCCAACCAATGTTGGCATGTGACTGTGGTTTCCCCGCTTCAACAGTCAGCGATGAATTTAATAGCAACACACCTTGTTTAGCCCATTTTTCCAAACAACCATGCTGAGGGAAAGGCATGTTAAGATCGTTGTGTAACTCTTTGAATATATTTTTTAAAGAAGGCGGCTTCGGAATACCAGGACGCACGGAGAAACTTAAACCATGTGCTTGGCTGGGGCCATGATATGGATCTTGACCAATAATAACCACCTTAACTTGATCAAATGGCGTAAATTTTAAGGCATTGAAAACATCTGAATTTTCAGGATAAATCATTTTTCCCGCAACACGTTCTTGTTGCACATAGGCTAAGATCGCTTGGAAATACGGTTGTTGTTTTTCCCCTTTTAATACCGTTTCCCACGTTTTCACTGTGGAGTCTGTCAGCAACGCTTCCATTTTGTCTATTTTGAATAAATACTTTCGAATGAGTTTACTGTAGAATTGTTGGTGTATCAAATATTGACGATGTAAACCAAGAAAAATGATCACTACACAATTATAAAAGTCTAGGTGAATAGTCTCGATTAATGTAAAATTAGGACCTCGTTTAAAAATAAAGTGTAGAAATGAAAAATAATAACCTGACTCAAACACTCTTAAGCTTACTCATCCTCTCCGTGGGATATTCGCCATCTTTCGCAGGTAACATGGGTATTCAGGACATCAATCTCCCGTCATGGAGAAATCTTTATTTAGGTGGACAATTGGGCGGCGCATGGAGCCGTCAAAGTTGGCAGTATACTAATCTCAATTATTTTAATACGTTAGGTGCAGAGCTTTTAGGTACACGATTTGCTTTTGATGCAAGTAACCTCATGGGTGGTGGATACGCAGGATTCAATTTTCAAACAACTTCTCCTTGGCTCGTTGGTGTTGAAGGCTCGCTCTCTGGCGCAAATTTAAATAAAACACAAGCCAGCCCATTTTACACCACTGATCGCTACACATCCAGTCTGAATGAGCTAGCCGCCGTTAAAGGTCGCTTAGGTTATGTCAATGGCGGTTGGCTGTCTTATGTCAGCGGTGGGGGCGCATTTGCAAACACCTCATTGACACTTGCCGATAGTATCTACAATGTTTTATCCACGACCACACCTTGGAATTCCGGCTGGACACTGGGTGCTGGAGTAGATTATCGACTCACACAACACATTGCTGTTGGTTTTACTTATGACTATTCTGATATTTCATTTGACAGCCAAACAATGTCTTGCGCAGCATGTGGCACAGGATTAGGTAACGGTACACCCATGGCCAATGGTGACTTTGTCGTGCAATCCATTATGGCGCGCTTTAGCTACTTAATGGGTTAAAAAACGCGGTTTTTAGATAGGTAAACCGATCCTAACCACTGACAACAACACCCACTAACTCACCAAAACCAACACGGTGTGAACCCACTTGACACAGGCCACTCATGATCACGGTATCACCATCCCGTAAGAAAGAACGTGTTTCACCATTCGCTAATTCAATCGGATTTGTTCCATTAAACGCTATCTCAAGTAAACTCCCCCAATTGTGTCGTGACGGTCCACTAATGGTTCCCGTGCCCAATAAATCGCCTGTTTTCATAATGCAATGATTCACTGTATGGTGAGCAAGCATCTGATCCATACTCCAATAAAGCTCTTTCGCATTTGTTTCACACAACAACGTGCGTGATGAAGAGCCCTCAGGAATCAATTCAACTCTCAGCTGAATATCGGGTTGCAAAACTTCATGATATAAATAGTCGGCAGGTCTCGGGACTTGCGCTTCTCTCGGTGAAAATGCTTCGCGTATTGCCTGCATAGGCACAACCCAGGGGGAAATTGACGTTGCAAAGCTCTTCGACAAAAATGGACCCAATGGCTGATACTCAAATGCTTGAATGTCACGCGCACTCCAGTCATTCAATAAAACCATACCAAATAAATGATGTGGCGCTTCGTGCACAGAAATCGAATGCCCATCTGGATTTCCAACGCCCACAAAAATACCCATCTCTAACTCAAAATCAAGCTTTTCTGTGAACGAAAAAACAGGATTGTCTTGATTGGAAACTTGTCTTAATCCCATTGGACGTCTTACAGATGTTCCTGATACAAAAACGGTACTCGCGCGTCCATTGTACCCCACTGGAAGATGCTTCCAATTCGGTAAAAGTGCATTCGCATTGCCTCGAAACAAGCGACCAACATTGGTGGCATGCTGCTCTGAGGCATAAAAATCCGTAAACGCCTCGATTTTAAAAGGTAAATGCATGGTGATATCACGTCTTTGTATCAATGCGCGTTGTAATAACGCATATTGCCCTTGCAATTCTTGGTTTTCAGCGCTCAACAGTGTCTGGATTCGTTTTCTAACCATCGCCCATAAAGCCGGACCATTTTCTGCAAAAATATTTAATGTTTTTTGATCAAAGTACCGTTGATTTTCATTCACTTTGAGTAAGCCTTCATTTTCAAGTAAAGTCAAATCAAGAACGGACTCACCGATGGCCACACCAATACGTGGTGTGGAATTTTGATATGAGAATACGCCATAAGGTAGATTATAAATTGAAAATAAAGACTCGCCTGAACCTTCTACAAACGATGTTAACTGAATCTTAGCATCCATGTGCTCTCCCTGTGATTGCTTCATTGGGAGAGCATCGTATCATGCAATATCTAGAAAGCCAATCAAGGACGCATGAGTGCAAGAAATAAAAAAGTACCCCGTATCAAGAGTATCACACCTGACATCGCCATACAGAACAGCACAACATAATACATCTTACTCATACATACCTGACGTGTACATTTAAAGACCCACTCAGGATAAGCTATCAGCAATACATTGCATAATAAATAACACCAACACACAATCGTCACCAACACACGCGGTTGCATCACCCAAAGATTATGAATTAACACTAGAAAAATACTGATAAACAAACTCAATGAGCACGACAATAAGCTCGGATAACGTGGCTCTTGCACCATCAATTTTCGATAGTAGTTTTCTCTTGAGAGTAAAACAATGGACATAATAATAAAATATAATCCAAACACTTCTGCTAATAGATAAGAGTGCAACGGTGAATTTAACATATTTCCTCTCCCTGAAATACGAAACAATACCAAAGCAACAACTAAACAGGACCTAAGGCTAAGGAATAACGCAGTTTGACAATAAATGCAACTCCTTTTCACAGAACATGGTTTTAGTGTATCATCTCACCTCTTTGGATTGGAGTTTTTTTTGATGAGTAACGTCTACACCGTAAAGCAATGTCTCAATCAAACGATACCACAAGACAGTGAAATCACTGTTCAAGGATGGGTCAAAACACGCCGTGATTCTAATGCAGGCCTTTCCTTTATTGCTTTGCACGATGGCTCATGTTTTTCGCCTATTCAAATTGTTGCTGCATCAACGCTCAATAATTATCAAAACGACATTTTAAAATTAACACCCGGTTGTGCGTTGCAAGTGCAAGGAAAGTTGGTTACGTCACTTGGCAAGGGACAATCGATAGAGATTCAAGCTGAGAAAATTAATGTGATTGGCTTTGTTGAAAATCCGGAGACCTATCCCATCCAAGCCAAACGACATACATTAGAATTTTTACGAGACGTTGCACATTTACGGCCACGCACAAACATCATTAGTGCTGTAACTCGCGTTCGAAATTGTTTATCACAAGCGATTCATCGTTATTTTTACGATCACGGTTACTGTTGGATACATACCCCTATCATCACCGCAAGCGACTGTGAAGGTGCTGGTGAAATGTTTCGCGTCAGCACGCTCGATTTAGCCAATTTGCCTAAAAACAGCGAAGGTCATATTGATTTTACAAAAGATTTTTTTGGTCAAGAAACGTTTCTCACTGTATCAGGCCAACTCAATGTTGAAGCGTATTGTCTTGCACTCTCAAAAGTCTATACGTTTGGACCGACCTTTCGTGCCGAAAACTCCAATACCAGTCGGCATTTAGCTGAATTTTGGATGATTGAACCTGAGATTGCCTTTGCTAATCTCAATGACCTTTGTACGCTCAGTCAAGACTTTTTACGCACACTATGTAAAACTGTCTTAACAGAATGCGGGGATGATCTCAGCTTTTTCAATCAATTTGTCGATGACACGGTACGCACACGCGTTGAGCGCCTAGCACACGCTGATTTTGAAGTCATGACTTACACTCAGGCGGTTGATGAACTCACTAAAGCACACGCTTCTTTCGAATACCCTGTCGCCTGGGGTATTGACTTACAATCAGAGCATGAGCGTTATCTTACAGAAGTCTTATGTAAAAAACCCGTTATTCTGACAGACTATCCCAAAGAGATTAAAAGCTTCTACATGCGCTGTAATGATGATGGTAAAACCGTCGCCGCTATGGATGTATTAGCACCAGGGATTGGCGAAATTATTGGAGGTAGTCAACGTGAAGAGCGATTACCTATTTTGGAGGAACGTATGAAAAGTTTAGGGCTTCATAAAACCGCTTATCAATGGTACCTTGACTTAAGACGTTACGGCAGTGTCCCTCACGCTGGTTTTGGTCTCGGGCTTGAGCGACTTGTGAGCTACGTCACCGGAGTTTCAAACGTCAGAGATGTGATTCCATTCCCACGCACGCCAGGACATGCGACGTTCTAAAAGATCTATTAAATTTTTTCGCGCGTTTATTTGTTTTAAGTCATTATTTGGAATAACATCATGACAACACCTGTATCAAAACGAGTCTTAAGCCTCTTTACGTTGGTCATGATCAACGTCATCGCTGTAGATAATCTTCGAACACTGCCAGTTTCGGCACAATTAGGTTGCTCACTCGTCGCCTACTATCTTTTTGCCGCTGTTTTATTTTTTATTCCTATTGCATTGGTCGCTGCTGAGTTGGCAACAGCCTACCCTAGCACAGGTGGTCTTTATGTATGGGTGCGAGAAGCTTTTGGGAAACGCATCGCCTTTATTACCATTTGGCTGCAATGGATCTACAATGTCGTCTGGTACCCGACCATTTTAGTCTTCATTGTCACAACAATGGCTTATTTATTTTCGCCCGATTTAGCTAAAAACCGCAGTTATCTTTTAGGCACTACCGTCAGTCTTTTTTGGCTTATGACACTTTTAAATTGGTTTGGTATGCGTATTTCCGGATTCATCAGTATCCTCGGTGCAATTTTAGGAACATTGATTCCGATGATTGGAATTTCCGTATTAGGGGTTCTTTGGATTGTACAAGGCCACCCTATTGCCGTTCAGCAGCCTATCCTGTGGTTACCTGACATGCATGCACTCGGCAATGCATCTCTTTTTTCTGCAGTATTGTTTGGGCTATTGGGTATCGAAATGTCAGCCATGCATGCAGAAGAGGTCAAAAATCCTCAACGAGATTATCCAAAAGCGTTGTTTTATTCGATGTTGATTATCTTTTCAACGTTAGTACTGGGCTCCCTCGCCATTGTCATCGTTGTGCCCAATCATCAACTGAATGTGGTTTCAGGATTAATTGATGCTTACGCTTTATTTTTCAAAGCCTATCATATCTCTTGGATGACATCAGTCACAGCTGTTTTAATTATTCTGGGTGGATTAAGTGGCGTATCGGCGTGGATTATCGGTCCAACCAAAGGCTTACTGGTTGCGGCGCGTGATGGTTGCATCCCCATACACTTTGCTAAAATGAATCGACATGGTGCGCCCACACGTATTCTAGTGGTACAAGGCCTCATTTTTACCTTACTGAGCAGTATCTTCATTTTAAGTGATATCTATGCGGCTTACTGGATTTTAACCATCCTTTGCGCCCAACTGGCACTTTTAGTTTACATCTTTATGTTTGCTGCAGCGATTATGCTTCGCTATAAAGATCCAGAGAGACCCCGACCCTACCGTATCCCTGGTGGCAATATTGGCATGTGGGTACTCGCCTTGATGGGACTTTCATGCTGCATTTTTGCTATTGTCATTGGTTTTATTCCACCCAATAACATCCCCATCAAGAATCTCACTTTTTTTGAAGGATGTCTCAGTGTGGGTATGATAGTTTTTGTGGTGATACCATGGTTACTTTCTAAAAAGAATTTTCAAAAATCTGAATCATAAGATTTTTGCTTATGCAAACACCAATGCTCTATCCGACCGTCTCACCGCCAATACACCAAGATTAAAATAAACCGCAAACAAAACGAGGTAATACAACCCACCGTTTGGAAAAATAATATCGAACGCTGCTAGTATAAAGCAAATACTGACAGGTGGCGTAAGAGCAAGGATTAATAATCGATAGGTCGCCTGATAGCCTATATGATACCTGAACACAGCGCGTACATAATATTGTGCAGCCCAAGCAAAAGCTGCAATAATAACACTAAGAACGGCAAATAACATCGCAGTCACACAAGGGTAAATCAGACTAACGCCGCCATAAACTACTAATTTAGCATGGATAGAATTTACTAAATCGCGCGGCACAATGACACCACTCATATCTTGCTCAAAAACACCCTGACGCGCACTTTCTTCAAGCGAAATAATAAAATGAGGCGTAACTTTCAAGCTAGGTGGATTAAAATATAATGTGTTTTCTGTTAAGAGCCATGTCAACTCAGGATCAACATGGTGATCAATACGCTTTGTAAACCCTGTTGTATCAATCACCAAAATAAGCTCATGCGCTTTATTCACCACGCGATAAGGCATGAAATGCTCAAATTCAACCTGCCCACTTTGAACTACAATGGGTGGCAAATTTTGCAATGGCTCAAAAAGATGCTCTTTATAATACTGGTAAACGGCCAACTCAAAGCGTGCCGTCAACGGTAATGTTGCAACAAAAAGTAATAATAAAAAATATTTAAAACAAAGTCCTGGCCAGCGTTTCGCTACATCAACATATATTTGAGGCGAAAAAAAAGCAAGATAAAGTGCTTGCCAAAGACTAAACTGCCGTCTATCTAGAAATGCTGGTGCATTTTTGATGGGTTTCATATTTTCAATAAAAAATGAGAATAGCTCCATTCTATACTAAAGAAACCTCAAAGAAAATCAAAGGGAGGCGTGCCTCCCTTTCGTGTTAGTGATAAGGTTTGACAATAACCGTTGTGCCGACATCTACAAAATCTTCATTTAGCCATTTCGCAGCGCTTGGAAGCACGCGTATACACCCATGGCTCGCATTGTAATCAGGCACTTCATAAGCTGCGTGAATTGAATAGCCTTGGTAGAAGTGCATACAATACGGCATTCTTGCTCCGCCACTCGTTTCAATAGGATACACGCTCGATGTGCATTCCTCTCCTTTCTTTGAATACACACGGAAAGTACCTGTCACAGTATGACAGCCACGACCTACGTCTTCACAATAATCTTTACCTCCTGAAGCACTACCTGTCTCGACCAAATGACCTTTAGAGTCATAAGCCGCCCAAGCGGTCGCTTTAGGGTCAAAAATAAATACTTTTCGACCGGTTGCTTGACGTTGGTCCGGAAAATACCCTTGACCTTTAGCGTCGTCCGTATAGGCTGTGGTGTAATGCGTATGTCCTGCATCATCCACAATCGGTACAGATCTATTTGATGCGCATGAAGCTAACATGACACAGATAGGTATGACCATCCATTCTTTTCTCACGATACAATCCTCCGACGTTTTACATATTTATCGGTCAGAATGTAAAAACAATTAGCATTTCATATTTATTTTTTTAACTTATTGATAAATAACGATTCTATTTGATGTTTTTTATGTATTTTTGTCCATCTTTACCAATAATAGACTCAATTGAGAGCAGCAATTGCGCATCTGTACATTCAAAACAGCCTCCTCTCGGGGGCATTGCATTAACACCTTCATCGGTATGTTTAAACAAACGAGACATGCCTTGCTTTAACCTCGGCTGCCAATCTTTAAAATAATGCATCCTCGGGGCGCCAATGGCGATCTCTGGATGACTCGCGTGACAAACTGCACAAAAGTGCTCAACAATTTGTGCACCTTCATGCCGCGAACCTTGTATATGATGCAAGAACTCACTGGGCTGGTGAGTTGCCATACAGCCATTACTCCAGATAACACATAACATCATGATCGTGCGTAGCATAGTTAAAACGAATCCTTATTTGATAAAGCGCATCATTTACTTTCTGGCCAAAATAATATCAATAATATGAATATCTTGATATGGAAACGTGAACACTTTATCAAATAAACGTTTTAAACGTTGTATTAAAAACTGCTTTGGAAGCATACGAATCGATAAATTATTTAAAAACCAAGTGCCCTCAATACCAAACAATGCCAACTCCTCAATATTGTTCAGAACGATAGGGATTTGTAAGCGATGATGTTCAATCACTTCAAACTCGTGTGTTGCAAATGCTTTGAGTAGTTCCTCCTCACTTGCCGCCACTGTCGTATTTTTCACGATTGATTTATAATAATGTCCTACAACGCTTCCTAAAAGAGAGCCCTCTGTAATAAAATCAGCCAAGTATTGTTGCGCCACAGGAAATGAATCATATGTTGTCGTCATCAGTGAGAAATAACCTGTGGCACGCGTGAGTGTTTTTGCTGCATTAAACAAAGTGTGAATGGGGATATACGCATTCAGAAAATGTGCTAAAACAAGATCTTGACTATGTGGAGGAAGATAATTGGTTACATCTGCTGCACTTGCTTCGATTGTCGTCACTGAAACCATTTCTCGAATACGCTTTAAAAGCTCGCCAGACACATCAATGCCCGTAAACTCTGCAGAAGGCAGGAGCTCATGTAATTTCTTCAGAAAAACGCCTTCGCGCACGCTCAAATCTAATACTTTACAATGTGTACGGTGTCCAAAATGAGTATGCTGAATTTGCTCCATCGCAATGCGATGGCTTTCCGTAATCGAACCAAATTGATCTGCGGTTAAATAGTCTGTAGCAAGATTGTCGTGCGCTGCATTCAACATCATGATGTCCTATGTTATCGCTTTTTTTTAACCCAGTTCATCAATCGCTTTCTTTTTTTCAATTGCCGGTCATTTAATTTATTTTTTTTATCTTTGAAGGGATTATCACCACCTTTGAACTCTAATTTCAAGGGGGTACCCACCAACTTTAATTTTTCGATGAATCCCTTCGCTAAATATCGCTTATAGCTCTCGGGTAATGAATCGACTTGATTACCATGAATCACAATCAAAGGTGGATTATGCCCACCAGCGTGCGCATAACGCAACTTAATGCGTCGCCCGTGGACTAATGGCGGCTCATGTTGTGACACCATGTCTGCCAATAACCGCGTCACCATCGGTGTTGAAAAAGTGCTCATTGCGGCACGATATGCTTGTTTAATATCTTTAAATAAAATACCCACACCACTGCCATGTAATGCTGAGATATATCTGGTTTTTGCAAAACTTACAAAATGCAACTTTCGCAGCAATTCATCTTCAACATGCCTTTTATGTTCGAGTGTCAATCCGTCCCATTTATTGACGATGATGACTAATGCTTTACCCGCATCAACAATAAAACCTAACAAGTGCATATCTTGATCGGTCAAGCCCTCTGTTGCATCAATCAAAAGCAAACATACTTGAGCATCTTTAATCGACTGTAGTGTTTTAATAATTGAAAATTTCTCAATTTTCTCATCAACACGCGAACGCCTACGAACACCAGCAGTATCGATTAATGTATAAGCTTCATCTTGATGTGTAAAAGGAATAGCAACACTATCACGCGTTGTACCTGGCATATCATACACAACAACACGTTCCTCACCCAATATCCGATTAATGAGTGTTGACTTACCTACATTCGGCCGGCCAACAAATGCAATTTTAATCGTATTATCTAAAGCAGGGTCAGGCGCGTATATTAGAAAATCAGCGGTAACACTCCGCAGCACATGTAGTACACCTCGGCCATGAGCAGCAGAAATTGGGTAGATTGAAGAGAACCCCAACACTTGGAACTCTGAACTCACAAAATCTTCATCTAACCCATCTATTTTATTGATAATTAAATCAACGGGTTTGCCCAATTTTCTCAATTTTTTTGCGATAGTTGCATCAGCCGGTGTCAATCCGCTACGCGCATCAACGACAAAAAAAATACGTGTCGCCTCATCCAATGCAAACGTAGACTGCTTCGCCATCAAAACATCAACAGCGAGATCGTCAACACCAATTCCTCCTGTATCAACCACCACAAAAGATTTATCCTCAAACACGACCTCACCATATTGCCTATCACGCGTGAGACCAGGGAAATCTGCAACTAATGCATTTTGTGTGCGCGTTAACCGATTAAAAAAAGTAGATTTCCCAACATTAGGTCGTCCTACTAGTGCAATTACAGGCGTTGTCATGTTACCCCTCTACTGCAAAACAGATGAGTTGACCTGCATGCGTGACCACATAAATACGTCCCTCAGAAACAACAGGAGCCACATCAATTGGTGCATTTAAAGCCACACGGCCAACGAGCTCACCACTCTGTGCATCAAACACGTGTACAAATCCAGTTTTATCAGCAACCACAAGGTAATGCCCCATACGAACAGGTGCCGTCACGCCTCGTGCTTTTAATCCCATCTGTTTCCATTCGGTATGACCATCGTTCTTATTCAGCGCCATCACGACATCGTTACTGTCCACCATATAAATATCATGTTCATCTATAGCTAAATTTTTATACGTAGAAGCAGATTTATGCCAGGTAAATTCACCTGTTTTTATCGACATTGCACCCACATCACCTTGATAACTTGCAAGGTAAACATGATGGCCTTGTGCAAGCGGATCAGCATCAATATCAACCAAACGTTCAACATCACTAGAACCTGAGGCATACGCAATACTGCGTTGCCAAAGCACACGCCCTGTATCAAGCTCCACAGCGTCCAATTTACCATCAGAAAATCCAACCACAACCCAGTGTCCAACTTTAATCGGTGACGAGCTCGCACGCAAAATTAAATTCGGC
>JAHFRX010000088.1 GCA_023266075.1 Legionellaceae bacterium
GCTAGAACGATTGCTAGTCAACCCAAATTAAATCAACACATTCAGATCGGTGTTTTCATATATAATGGCGCTTGTGTTACCGAAAACAATCGAGGGTTGGCTGCAGCATCTTTATCAGGAATCTTACCAACGCGTATCTCTATCATCATGCCATCACAAGCAGTGCTTAACTATTATTTGGAAAAATTAATAAAAACGCATGAGCATATAGAAGAACCCTATCAAATGCATTATTTATCAACATTATCACTTGAAGAAATGGATGGATCTCATGAGCTAAGAATACGATCTAAAAGTAATGACTCTATTCATAGCTCACATAGTAGTCAATCGTATAGAAAACGTACTGTGATGTGTGTAACAGTACCAGCAGGATGGAATAATCCAGATTTGGATATCGATGCGAGCATTTCGGCATCTAGTCGTATCTACACAATAACACCATCACACGATAAATTTTCGTCAAGTGGAAGAGAGAGTCGACTATCATTTTTTTCTGCTAGTGTCAGCGATTATTCTAACAGTCTTGAATCACCACAGTTTTTTTCAACCGATTCACCATTGATTCCAATTGAAATATCAAATCTAATCGATAATTTTCTAATGGGTCTAAAATATGATACACAAATAGATAAAATTGATTATCTTAACATCATTCTTAATCGACTTGTTCCAAAGAAGCCCAAACTTGTCAATAATCTTATCAAACAGTTGCGTGAAGATCCGACGAATACCAGCGAGATAGGTCGATATGTTACCAATATTCTACTGAACGAATCTCGTATACGTGATGTCTTATTGTTTATGAGCAACGAGTGGCCAGAGAATATCATTGAAGCTTTCCAATTAAATGAAACCAAAAAGCCAGCCTCAATATCTAGCTTAGACGGTGTTGAGAAGGCAGATTTATCTTTTTAAGCCACGCGTCACGCGCGGCTTAAAAAATAAAAACCACGATAGGTGCTATGAAATCATCAAGAGATCTAATTTCCTTTCACCATATCTTCAATATCCTCTGCAGCTTTATCAATCGCGTTACCTGCACCCTTAACAACATCTTCAGCGCCTTTTCCCACTTTCCCAGCAGCATCCATCGTGCCTTTGCCTAAATCATTTGCTGCATCAGTTGTAGATTTAGTTGCTTTTTCTACGGTGCTATCAGCAAACACAGCACTTGCTGAAAAACCTAATGCGAGAACAGACAGCATCACCAACAACTTCTTCATCATTAACTCCTTGTCTTGAAAAATAATTATGGCAATAACCATCCTAGTACAACTAGGCCGATCAATCAAGACGATTTTTTATCCGGAATAGGAGGAACGACCGATTTATCACAGTGACACTTATGAGTAGCATTCGGTGGCATCGGAACACTTGAAAAATCATCCGGATAACAAAGCGTCACACTCCAAGCCGCGGCATTATCTATAGACGTGGGCATCGACCAGTAACGCTTACCACTATATGTCTTCTCTTTCTCATTTTCCCAAATGGATGGCGTAAACTGTGCGCCAAACCTAACAGTTTGTTGTGGACGACACTCAAAAGATTGACGCATCCATAATTTATCTTGTGGTACTTGAATATCGACCAACATTTTTTCATTGCTCATATCAACCATGCGAATATTCACATCGTAATCATTCCAACAATCACTTTTGACTACCGTGAGATAACAAGGAAGAGCGTAAATATCTAATGACATCATCAATAGAGTGGAAAAAACGCAAATATTTTTTCTCTGATTCATTTCTAAATTGACTGTAGAGCAGCATTTTTATATAGTGCGCGCATTACCCAAAAGAATCAAGACATCTTAAAGATAGGAGCATCCATGACAAAAAAAGTAGCTCGTCTAAGCCTTCCTGGCAATAACGACTTAGAATTCCCTATCTACACCCCAACACTTGGGAATGATGTCATTGATATCGGCTCATTAAGCAACCTGAATCACTTTACCTTCGATCCAGGATTTGTGTCGACGGCTTCTTGTGAATCTAAAATCACTTATATCGATGGCGATCAAGGTGTACTGTTATACCGTGGCTATCCTATTCAAGAGCTAGCACTTAAAAAAGACTTTTTAGATGTCTGTTATTTACTGCTAAACGGCGAAATCCCTCATAAAAAAGAAAAAGAAACATTCACAGTTCTCGTCAACAATCATACGATGGTCCATCAGCAAATGTATCAATTTTTAAATGGCTTTCGAAGAGATGCTCATCCCATGGCTATTATGGTTGGCATCGTTGGTGCATTGTCGGCTTTTTATCACGAATCAATGGACTTAAATAGCCAGCAGGACCGCTACATGTGTGCTATTCGCCTCATTGCAAAAATGCCCACACTGGCTGCCATGAGCTATAAATACTCCATTGGACAGCCTTATATGTACCCACAAAACAAAATGTCTTATGCTGAAAATTTCCTGCATATGATGTTTGGTGTGCCTTCAAGTGAGACAAAAGTCAACACCGTTATTGTCGATGCAATGGATACTATTTTCACATTACACGCTGATCATGAGCAAAATGCATCAACCTCGACAGTACGGTTAGCCGGCTCAACCGGTGCAAATCCATTCGCTTGCATCTCAGCGGGTATTGGCGCACTCTGGGGGCCTGCGCATGGTGGTGCAAATGAAGCCTGTTTAAATATGTTGCATGAGATTGGCGATATCAGCCGTGTACCGCATTATATTGCACGAGCAAAAGATAAAAATGATACGTTCCGTTTGATGGGCTTTGGACATCGTGTTTACAAAAGCTACGATCCACGCGCAAAAGTCATGCGTGAAACGTGCCATAAAGTCCTTGAGGCGGTTGATGCACAAAATGAACCTTTATTTAAACTTGCATTGGCTTTAGAAAAAATTGCACTTGAAGACGATTATTTTATTGAGAAAAAACTGTATCCTAATGTAGACTTTTACTCTGGTATCACGCTCAGTGCTATTGGTATACCCAGCAATATGTTTACAGTAATTTTTGCACTTTCAAGAACAGTGGGTTGGATGTCACATTGGATGGAAATGGTCGCGTCTAAGGCAAAAATTGGTCGACCAAGACAACTTTACACCGGTGAAAAAGAACGCCACTTATAACGATATCCAATCACAAGGAAGTGATATGCTCAAAAACCATGCTCGGGTTCAGTTTTATTGGCGCGGAATAAACAGAGACGGTCAACGCGTAGAAGGTCATATCGAAGCTAAAAACAAAAGCATCGCGACTATACTCCTTACACAACAAGAGATTTCAGTAAAGCATCTCAAACGTAGCGAGCGTTACCTGCGCCGTGTCATTAGAAAAAAAGACATTGTCGCATTCTTATGCCAACTTGCAACACTTTTAAAAGCAAACCTTCCACTCATGCACGCACTCGAAACCATGAGGCTTACACAACACCACCATACGGTTCGGCAATTAATTGAGTCTATTCAGCGCGATCTTCAAAAAGGCTTCTCTTTTTCAAGAGCGCTGCAACAGCATCCTCAATATTTCACACCGGTCATGTGCCATCTCATTGCGATGGGTGAATATGCGAGTCATCTTGATGCTATCATTTTTAAGCTCGCGTACAACCAAGAAAGACGGCTTCAAACACAACGACAATTTTACTTGGCACTCGCTTACCCATTGCTAATTACGATGGTCTCGTTGAGTTTAATCATCGCCTTGTGCACTTTTGTTTTACCTCAGTTTCTACAATTTTACCAAGCCTTTCAAGTGACATTACCCAAGCCCACGCAATATCTTATTACATTGATACGCTGGATTAAATCCTATGGCGCGATGAGCATGAGCTTCATGCTCCTTTGGCTTGTCACAACAGGCTTATTGTATCAGCACTATCGGCCTTGCAAAGCGTATCTGGATCGCCTTCTGCTGCGTCTTCCCATCTTAGGTGCTCTCCTTTCAAAGCTTATCATGACGCGCTTGACCGACACATTGAGCCTCTCCTTATCCTCAGGCTTACCGCTTATCGATGCTTTGCGGCTTCTTCCCACAATTGCATCTAATATTCAATACGAAGAGACATTTATCAAAGTCTCTTCTTTGGTTCGCGAAGGTGTGTCACTCACCAAAGCGATGCGCCTTACACATCAATTTTCACCTGATGTCATTGAAATGATTGCTATTGGTGAAGAATCCGGTAAATTAGCGCATATGTTTTCAGAGATTGCCACGCAATTGGAAGAAACAGTGAGTCGTCACACGCTCTTCTGGAGTAAACTCCTAGAGCCAATTACTGTTCTCTTCTTAGGTGTTAGTATGGGGGCGCTTCTATTGGCACTATACTTACCTATTTTTCAGTTAGGAGCGGTTTTTTAATGGTTGCTTTACTCTTATCCTCACCCATCACATGTTTTGTGTTATTGGGCATTGTGACGTTACTGGTCGGCAGTTTTTTAAATGTCGTCATCTACCGTCTCCCTCGCATGATTCAAGCACACTGTCAGGATACAACGTCTATCACTACACTCAATCTTTGCTTCCCTCGCTCATTTTGCCCACACTGTCAAATCACGATTCCATTTTGGCATAACATCCCTTTTTTAAGTTTTTTGATAAATCATGCACGGTGCTTTGCATGCCAAGCACCTATTGCAAGGCGCTATTTTATCGTTGAGATGCTAACACCATTGTGCTCAATCCTCGCCGCGATACAATTCGGTTTTTCAATGACACTCCTCTACGCACTTTTATTTACTTGGATCATCATTTGCATCACTTTTATCGATCTCGAGCATCAATTAATTCCGGACGAGCTCAGTCTGGGATTGCTTTGGATAGGACTATTATCTAACCTGTCTTTTTCATTCGCTCCTCTCGCTGATGCAGTACTCGGTGCTATCTGCGGCTATGTCAGCTTGTGGGGGTTTATCAAACTTTACCAAGGCATCACCCAAAAAATAGCGATGGGTCATGGTGATTTTAAATTATTTGCAGCATTGGGAGCTTGGTTTGGTTGGGCACAACTTCCCATTATTCTCTTCATTGCTTCTCTTTTTGGCGCTGTAATAGGGATTGTTTATCTTAAAAAAACAAAACAATCCAATAGTACACCAATCCCTTTTGGTCCATTTTTATGCTTCAGTGGTTTTATGATGTTATATCTGCATGACATATTACTCAATTATTTCATTGGACAAAATTAGGCTTGTTGTTTAATGTAAATAACAAAACATTCAGCTTGCAAAAGGATGAGCATGTATCAAAAAGTATTTGTTAACCGGATTCTGAACCTTAAAAAAATTAAATACATTGGTCTTGATATGGATCACACCTTGATTCGTTATCATACTGAAAATTTTGAGGCATTAGTGTTTAAGATGATCATAGAAGCACTGATTCAAAACAGACATTATCCTAAAAAAATCCGTAATTTCACTTTCAGCATGCGTGATGCGATTCGTGGACTGGTGATTGACAGTGAAAACGGAAATATTCTCAAGCTCAATCGCTATGGAATTATCAAAAAAAGCTACCATGGTACAAAAATAATCCACTTTGCGGAGCAGCAAGCTTTTTATAAGAGTACGTATGCTGATTTAAATGACGCGAACTACATGGTCATTGATACTTCATTTTCTATCGCATTTTGTGTTCTTTATAGACAACTCGTGGATCTCAAAGATAAAGAACCGAATGCCTTACCCAGCTATCGCATCATTGCAACCGATGTTTTAAGTGCTGTCGATAACGTGCATGCCGATGGCAGTTTAAAAAAAATGATCGCTCAAGATTTGAAACATTTTGTCATCAAGGATGCAGAGTTAGTCGCTCATATGCAACGCTATATTCGTGCTGGGAAACATTTTTTTATCGTCACCAACTCCGATTATCACTACACAAAACTCTTGCTGGATTATGCTATCAACGCTTATTTGCCAGAAGGGCAAACTTGGCAAAATTTGTTTGAATATGTCATCACTTTTGCAAATAAACCACGGTTTTTTTATGACAATCTTCGTTTTCTCAAAATAGATCCAATCACGGGCAGCATGATAAATCTCTCAGGCCCCATCACACCAGGTGTCTATCAAGGTGGTAATGCTACAACATTTACACAAGATTTGAATGTCAATGGCGATGACATCTTATATGTCGGCGACCATATTTATGGCGATATCGTGCGTCTTAAAAAACATTGCAATTGGCGTACAGCGTTGGTGGTTGAGGAGTTGGGCAACGAAATTTCAGCACAAATCGCAGCCCTTCCAATAGAGCAATGCATTGTTGAAACAATGCATCTTAAACGAGAAATTGAAAATGAACATATCGAATTAATTACACAACGGTTAGAACAAAAAACACATCAATTCGATGATCGCATTCATCAATTGCAAGACCATATCGCAGAAATTGATGGGGAAGTGTCTCAACT
>JAHFRX010000005.1:0-843 GCA_023266075.1 Legionellaceae bacterium
GCATCGACTGCAGCCATTTGCATCGCTTGATTAATACAGCGTGCGCGCACATCTAATGCACCACGAAACATATAAGGAAAACAAAGCACATTGTTCACTTGATTTGGGTAATCACTTCGCCCCGTTGCAATAATAATATCATCACACATCGCACGTGCAAGCTCAGGCTTAATTTCTGGATTTGGGTTAGACAATGCAAAAACAATCGGTTTAGGTGCCATACGTTGTAATAAATCAGCACTCAACAAATCTGGTTTTGCTACACCAATGAACACATCAGCATCCACTAAAGCATCCGCAAGTGTTCGTGCTGTTGTATTCGAAGCAAAAGCAAATTTGTAATGATTTAAATCTTCTCGGCCCGTATGAATCACGCCTTTTGTATCTAATAGCAGCATGTTCGCTTTATCAGCGCCTAAAGCTGTTAATAACCGCATTGAAGCAATACCGGCGGCCCCTGCGCCAATACATACAATTTTCGCGTCTTTTAATTTTTTTTGCCGTAGCTCTAAAGCATTCAGTAAGCCTGCTGCCACCACAATCGCGGTGCCATGCTGATCATCGTGAAACACAGGGATATTCAGTTGATCAATCAATGATTGTTCTATTTCAAAACACTCAGGCGCCTTAATATCTTCAAGGTTAATACCACCAAATGTTGGAGAAATCGCTTTTGCTGTTGCAATAAAAGCTTGCGGATCATCAGCATCTACTTCGATATCAAACACATCGATTCCTGCAAATCGCTTAAACAAAACAGCCTTTCCTTCCATCACAGGCTTACTTGCCAAAGCACCTACGTCACCCAACCCCAGTACTGCCGTACCATTGGTCATCACAGCA
>JAHFRX010000005.1:853-22729 GCA_023266075.1 Legionellaceae bacterium
TCGATAAGCGTCTAATGGATTTTCAGCAATCGCCATTACAGGCGCTGCAACACCCGGCGTATAAGCCAGCGATAAATCATCTTGAGAATCCGTCGGTTTAGTGACCTGTATCGACAGTTTACCAGGTGTAGGGAAGGCGTGATAATCCAGAGCTCGTTGCTTTAGCACATCATGATTTGACATAATCCTCTCTAATTAAACAAAAACAACCCCATCATACCGTTGTCACCATATGAATTCCACTGTGCTTTGTAAAAACAAAAAGAGAGGGCGCAGGATCTTGCGCCCTCTCTTTTTTGAGAAAAATAAATTAATTCTGTTCTGTGCGTGCTTTGTAACGATCGCGGAACTTCTGAACACGTCCACCCGTATCAACTAATTTTTGTTGTCCGGTGTAAAAAGGATGACACTCTGAGCATACTTCAATCGACAAATCATGACAAAGTGTAGACTGCGTCTCAAACACGCTACCACAACTACATGTTACTTTCACAGCTTCATACGCTGGATGGATAGATTCTTTCATAATAACCACTCTCTATAATTACAGAAACCACGTCCTGACCACAGGCAATAAAAGCGAGATTTTACCACGCATACTAAAAATATCAAGCAAGGATTTAGAAATTAAGTTCAACCCATACGGGTGCATGATCAGAAGGTCGTTCGTTTTTCCTCGGATCTACATCTACCTCACAACCAACACATCGTTGATGAAGCGCGTCACTGAGCAAAATCAAATCGATACGTAAGCCATGATTACGTCTAAATCGACCTTGACGATAATCCCACCATGTATATTGTATGGCCTCAGGGTATAGTACTCTAAAGCTGTCTACTAAACCTAAAGAAAATAATGTTTTCAACGCCTTACGCTCGGGCTCACTGACTAAAACAGAGCCCTCCCAAAACACTGGATCGTGTACATCTTGATCGGTCGGTGCAATATTGAAATCACCTAACATCATTATGTTCGGGTAGCGTTGTAATTCTTGTTGAAGATAACCTGTTAACGCACGCAGCCAATTCAGTTTATACTGGTACTTATCGGTGCCCACAGCAGCACCATTGGGAACATAAACATCGATGACGCGAATATCCCCTATCGTTGCAGCAATCACACGACGCTGCTCGTCGTCAAAACCCGGTATACCATAGTTCATATCAATCATTGGCTGCCGACTCACAATCGCGACACCGTTATACGTTTTTTGCCCTGAAAAACACACATTGAAACCCGCCTCTTGAAAGGCCTCTCGTGGAAAGCGATCATCCGTTAACTTTGTTTCCTGTAAGGCAAGGACATCTGTCCCTGTGGTTTGTAACCACATCAAAACTTGCTCTAAACGCACTGAGAGTGAATTAACATTCCAACTCGCTATTTTAAACACACCAATCCCCTTCATAATCAATCATCAGTGGTGCATGATCAGAGAAAAAAGTATCACGATAAATCTCAACATGTTTTATTGTATCAAGAAGATTGGCAGTGACGACTTGATAGTCAATCCGCCACCCCACATTATTCTCTCTCGCTCTCCCGCGATTCGACCACCACGTATATTCATGTGCGGTTTGATTGAGCACTCTAAACGCATCAACAAACGTCATTTGATTTAATAAGGTATCCATCCACGCGCGCTCTTCGGGTAAAAATCCTGAATTTTTCTGATTACTTTGCCAATTTTTAAGATCGATTTTTTGATGTGCGATATTGTAGTCCCCGCATAGAATCAATCGTTGGTGGCGTGCTTTTAAAACATCAAAATGTACCGCTATTTTCTCTAAAAATTGATATTTAACAGCTTGCCTAATATCACCACTCGTACCTGAGGGAAAATAAATCGATGCAATACTAAAATGTGGATAATCAAACTGCAAATAACGACCTTCTTCATCAGCAATCGAAAAAGCAAGACTATCCATCACCGATTGTGGCGGTACTCGTGCATAAATCGCCACGCCACTATAGCCTTTTTTCACCGCATCCACATACACACAATAATAAGGCTTCGGGAAGAAAGTGAGATCTTCCTTGAGTTGTATATGATGCGCTTTTGTTTCTTGAATACATACAAAATCGGGTTTCACTTGCTCCATCCATGCAAAAAATCCCTTCCTTGCAGCCGATCGGATACCGTTTGCATTAAAACTCACGACTCTCATAGGATTGAACCATCCTGCAGTCGTAACGCAACATGAGCGACACGCTCTCCCAAGTGTTGCGCAAGTGTCGTTTCATCTTCAGTCAGATCTATTGTATTTTTCATCCCCGCCACGTGCGTTGCGCCATAAGGTGTCCCCCCCATCGTCGTCTGACTCAATGCAGGCTCAGTGTAAGGCACACCAACCAGCATCATGCCATGATGAAAAAGGGGCAGCATCATACTCAACAAAGTAGATTCTTGCCCACCATGCATTGATGATGTTGAAGAGAAGACACCCGCAGGTTTATTTACTAACGCACCGGATAGCCATAATCCACTCGTGCTGTCTAAAAAATATTTCAAAGGTGCCGCCATATTGCCAAAACGCGTTGGACTTCCCAAGACGAGTCCGCTGCATCCTGCTAAATCCTCAAGTGAAACATAAGGAGCCCCATCGTCAGGCACCGATGATGTTGTTGCTTCACATGTCGTCGAGACCGCAGGGACGGTCCGTAGTCTTGCCTCTACTCCAGATACACGACCCACACCACGTGCAATGTATTTTGCCAAATTGGCGACAGAACCTGTTCTTGAGTAATACAAAATGAGTATGTAAGGTAACATTAGAATCCATAACTGTTGAGTACAACAAATTATCCTTGAAAATCTTATTCTAAGCTACTAGCATTCCTCATTCTTTTTTGCCGGGAGAGGCTCATGTGGTTTAATAACACACTGATTTATCGTTGTACTTCAACAACATCACTCAACACACATTTACAAGAAGAGCAATTAAAGCCATGCCCACCTCATGCAAGATTTATTTACGGCTGGTTACCCGTTATGCCAGATATGTTTGTGCATGAAATTGCAAGAGCAGAATTATTTGTACTGGGTAAAGAAGAGCGTATCCTCCCTAAAAATGTTATCTATCGAATCTTAAATGAAAAAATTATCGATCTTGAAACACAGCGCGGTTATCCCGTAAAACGCGCGGAACGCACGCAACTTGCTGAAGAACTTGAATTCCAACTATTACCCAAGGCTTTCTGTGTACAAAAACGTCTACCAGCACTATTCGATCAGCTCCATCAGCGCTTAATCATCAATACATCAAGCACGACACAAGCCTCACAACTTTTGGCGTTACTCCGAAAATCAGTACCCAATCTCCGTATTGAACCTTTAACTACAGTACAATCGCTTCAATCCACACTTACGGCCTGGGTCAGTACACCAGAGACCTTACCCTGCGCTTTCTCACTGGCGTCTTATTGCTTATTGATGGCACCGAATGATGAAAAGAAACGGTTTCAGTGTAAAGGTTATGAGTTACCGGCCGAAGAGGTCAATCAACTCCTGATGCAAGGACTACAAGTTCTAGAGATTGAACTCATTTGGCAAGACCGCATCATTTTTACATTGACGCATACACTCAGCTTTAAAAAAGTCCGTGCGTTAGATTATCTTGTTGAAGCATTTCACGACGTTCGAGATTTGGAGGAAGAGCAAGCACAACAAGATGCCTCTCTAGCACTTCTGGTGGGTGAATGGCGTGGTTTACTGAATGATTTAAATAAAGCGCTACGCTTCGAACAAAAAGCGATAGAAGAGACTGCTGTTTTAGTATAAAATATGAACTTTTTAGATGGGATCCGCCATGACCAATCATATTGCAGATAGCTCAGAGCTGGGTAAAAAATCACCTTATGAGCACCAATACAACCCCCAAAAGCTCTTTCCCATCTCACGCCGCATCCGTCGCGAGGAATTGGGTCTTGGAGACAAACTACCATTTACAGGCTATGACATCTGGAATCATTTTGAGGTCTCTTGGTTAAACCCAAAAGGAAAGCCGATTGCGGCGATTGCCGAAATCATCTACAGCGCAGACTCCTCTCATATTATCGAGTCAAAATCCATGAAGCTTTATTTTAATTCGCTGAATAATACGATCTTTGAAAATGTGAAGACCGTTGAAGAAACCGTCTCACGCGATCTTTCGGCACGGCTCAATGCGAGCATGGTGCACATCACCATCACACTTATCAAAGACTTTAAGCCGCAACTTTTGCATACCCGATTTGAAGGACATTCTCTTGACGAATTGGACATCACGTGTAGTCAATATCATACAGACGAATCAACGCTTTTCACCGAATCGGCGGAGATCGTTGAAGAAACATTATGTTCAGATCTCTTGAAATCAAATTGCTTAGTCACGAATCAACCTGATTGGTGTAGTATTCAAATCCACTATCAGGGGAAAAAAATAAATCACGAAGGCTTGCTCAAATATCTCGTTTCTTTTCGAAACGATAATGAGTTTCACGAGCAATGCATCGAGAAAGTTTTCACACATATTTTAAAATACTGCACGCCGAATACACTCACCGTGTACGGTCGGTCTACTCGACGTGGTGGTGTGGATATCAACGCTTTTCGTTCCACCCAAAACATCCCTCTTCGAGACATCCCAAACATCCGTTTGTGCCGACAATAGCGCGTGCTATTGTGCAATCGGCCCATTTGGCATGCGCTTATGATATGTCGCTTCATAAACAGTTTTAGCGTCAAGTGCTGCATCATTCAGCTTAAGCGCGATAGAAGCATGGTACACAATTTTCAGTGCCTGCTTCACACTGGATGACTGAGGATATGTCTTAATCAAATAACTTGCCCGCTCAGAAGCGGCAACATACATGCGTCGCTCAAAATAATATTTCGCAATATTCAACTCACTTTGCGCAAACATGTTTCTCAGATAAACCATTCGCTGTAATGCATTGTTTTTATAACGACTTTCTGGAAATCGCTCAACCAAGGTCGCAAAATCAGAATACGCCTGCGACATCGTACCAGGATCTCGCCAAGACTGGTCAATAGGAACAAAACTTGTAATATTGCCTCGCACTTGCTGAAAATCTGATAATCCTTTCATGTAATATGCGTAATCAACGCGTTTGGCACGCGGATACAAATGAATAAATCGCTCAGAGGTTGCCGCCGCTGAAGCATAATCTTCTTTTTTATAGTAAGCGTAAATTAAATTAAGCTCAGCTTGCTCCACATTATCATTAAAAGGATACATCGTATCAAGCGCTTCATATCGCTTGATAGCATTCGTATAATCTTTTTTTGCTAATTCTGCATTCGCATCGACATAGAGCTGCTTCGCAGTTTGTCCTTTAAACGGACTATCATCGTCATCATCATCTTTATTCCAGAATGTTTTACAGGCAGAAAGCGCAAGAACCACCCCCCCCAGCAACAGCATTTTTAACCACGATAATCTTCGTTGCATCACATCAACCTAGTCCACGTCATCAGTTATTCGAACTGACACATTATACCGATTAATCTTAACTTGTCAGCAATCTATAAAATATAACGCGTTAAGTCATCATCCTCGATGAGTGTGCCCAGATGTTTGTTCACATACGTGATATCTACATGGATATGCTCACCGACTTTGTCTGTCGCCTCGAACGACACCACTTCAAGTAAACGCTCCATCACTGTATATAATCGACGTGCACCAATGTTTTCTATTCGCTTATTCACTTGCCATGCTACTTCTGCAATACGTCGAATACCCGACTCGTCGAACGAAAGCGTTAATCCTTCTGTTTGCATCAAAGCAATATATTGCTCTGTCAGAGAAGCATGTGGCTCTGTCAAAATTCGTACAAAATCATCAGCACTTAAAGCAGACAACTCAACACGAATCGGCAACCGACCTTGTAACTCTGCAATTAAATCAGAGGGTTTAGTCACATGAAATGCACCTGATGCAATAAAAAGAATATGATCTGTTTTAATCACGCCATATTTAGTTGAGATGGCACAACCCTCAATGAGCGGGAGCAAATCGCGTTGAACACCTTCGCGTGATACATCGGCACCGTGCTCCGCGCGCTTTGCGACTTTATCAATTTCATCAATAAAGACGATACCATTTTGCTCTACCGCCTCTATTGCACGCACTTTGATGTCATCTTCGTTGATTAATTTACCTGCTTCTTCTTCAGCAAGTATCTTTTTGGCTTTTTTAATCGGCAACTTACGTGTTTTCGTTTTATTGGAACCCACTTGCTGGAACATTGCTTGCAATTGATTTGTCATTTCCTCCATACCCGGTGGCGCCATAATTTCAACACCAATGGATAAAGATGCAACATCGATTTCTATCTCTTGTTCATCCAGTAAACCCTCACGTAATTGCTTACGAAAGACTTGTCTTGCAGAAGAGTCACGCTCACCAGGCGTATGCCCACTGCGAGGCGGCGGCAATAAAACATCTAAAATGCGCTCTTCCGCTGCCTCTTCCGCTGGATGCTCGACTTTTTTCATCGCACGCTCACGCGTCTGCTTGATAGCCATATCCATTAAATCTCGAATAATGGAATCAACATCTCGCCCAACATACCCTATTTCCGTAAATTTAGTCGCTTCAACTTTGATAAAAGGCGCCCCTGCTAATCGAGCAAGTCGACGTGCAATTTCAGTTTTACCCACACCCGTAGGTCCAATCATCAAAATATTTTTCGGCATAATTTCATTACGCAGTGATTCATCTTGAATCTGCATTCTGCGCCATCGATTACGCAGCGCAATCGCAACTGCGCGCTTTGCTGAGTCTTGACCAATGATGTATCTATCTAGCTCCTCTACAATTTCACGCGGTGTCATCGTGATACTCGTTGTAAAATGAGATGCTGTTTTTTTAACTTCTATATGAATAGGTTCTATATTACTCACGCTCGTTTTCCAATTGTTCAATCGTTAAATGATGGTTCGTATAAATGCAAAGATCAGCCGCTATCATTAGCGATTTTTCAACAATCTCTAATGCTGATAATTGCGTATTATTAAATAAAGCACGCGCCGCAGATTCAGCATAAGGTCCACCTGAACCAATCGCCATCACGCCATTTTCTGGTTCAATCACATCTCCATTCCCGGTCAGGATAAGCGAACATTTTTTGTCTGCCACCAAAAGCAGCGCTTCCAAACGACGTAACATTTTATCTGTCCGCCAATCTTTTGCAAGCTCAACAGCCGCACGCATGAGATGTCCTTGATGCATTTCAAGCTTTGTTTCGAAACGCTCAAACAACGTAAACGCATCTGCGGTTCCACCTGCAAAACCTGCAATGACCTGCTCTTTATACAAACGACGCACCTTGCGCGCATTGCCTTTCATCACGGTATTACCTTGTGTCACTTGACCATCACCGCCAATAACAACATGCGAACCACGACGAACCGATAAAATTGTTGTGCCATGTAATTGCTCCAAATTTCAACCCTCATGAAATTATTTAAAACTTAAAATGGGGATGGAAAGCGAAAAATCAAGAGCGACATATCAAAAATATAATCCTTCATCACCGTCGAGATCTCTTATAAGCCTTTTGATTTTAGTCGTGCGTCATTTTCTTCTCCTGATACATTAACTTCCAGAGATTTTCGCACAGCGGAGCGAAATTTTTCTGTGAGTTTTTGTGTGCGTGTCCTTAGAAGGTTTTCGGTCGTCAGGGGGCGAATGACACACAATAATTTTCCTCTGAAACCTGAGCCTGTTTTGAATGGATCAACAGAATCTGGAGATGGAAGCTGTTGCCCTGTACTTTGTTTATATTTTGATACAAGTCTCTCATAACCAGTACGGTAATTTGGATTTTTAGTATAATACTCTGGGCTTCGAGTTTGTGTTAATTTTGTGGACGAGTGATATAAATCTTTTGCATCTACTTCAAAAGATTCCCCCCAATGTACGATGGTGAGTTTTTGAGTCTCAGCATGAAAACCTGTAATGATGGCAGCATGCTCTCTTGTTTCGGGTTCTGTAGGGTCAGGATCGGGCAACCCGTCTTCATCGACTGCAAAAGTAATTAAAGGCAAGTTCCCATGTTGAAGGTTTTCGACAATACTGTTAAAGAATAACTCAAAATTGTCGTTAAAATCGACGACTTTTGTCTCAAATCCTAAATCTGATACGCTATTTTCCCATTTTGAAAATTCTAAAATTTCACCCTGCTGAGAGCCATTGCTTTTGACAATATGTCGTACAGAGAGAGCGCCTGAATGATGTGAACGTAGTGGTATGGCTTTGTATCCTAATAATTTTGCATAATATTTCTCTACACTTGCAATGGCCACCGTCTTACACATTGCACCGACTTGTGGGACTGGGTCTAATTTAATTCGCATAACGTTTGGAGGAACTTCCTTTTTACGAGGTGGGGTGCTATCTAAAAGTCCACGTAACGTGAACGTCAGCCCTTTTTCTTTACAACGTTTTTTATAATCTTCAATATATTTAGAGGCTGCTTCTAGATTCAAGCCTCGAGAAACAAGAATTTCTTGTAGTTCTGTAGTTTCATAAGGAGGAAGTATTTCTGTGTGTAATCGTCTTGAAATGGCATGGCTTACAGTAAAGCGTCCTCCCATTGTGCTTGGGTTTTGCGTGCCGATAAGCATGAATCCAGGATTTTTTGGTTTTTCACCATTCGGTTTTCGACCCATTAAAAGATGATTAAAGATAGATTCTGGCATAGGAAAAGCATTTATTTCATCAATCACTACAATCATTCCTGCATCAAATGCATCGATAAAAAATGTTTTAATTTCTTCTTCCGTATGTGTTGCAAAGTAGTTCGCATGCAGTCGATAGAAGGTGTTCGATTGCGCTGGAGTCTTTAAATCATGTACTTCTTGATAGTTATTTGCACGTAACGTGGCGATTACCAATTCACTTTTTCCTGCACTGGGTTCTCCTTCGATGATAAGCCCACCCAAACCACCGTATAATTGTGCATCATTTTGAGATTCGTGTTGTCGAGTTTCTCGTAATTCAAGCAATTGGACCAGATATTCATGAGTAGATTGCCTTGAGGGTGTCACCAAAAAACAAGTGCTATTTTCAAGCAACAGATGCGTTCTTCGCACATCATAATGAATTTTTTCTTTGCAATATGTTAAAAAATCCTCTTGCTTTTCTTGGGGGAGGCAATTCGACATGACTTGTTCGATAATTTTATACACCACTTGACTGGGAATATCATCTGGGTAGCGTGTGTAGTGATCACAAAATAAAAGTGCAACAGTTTGCAATTCTCGCGGAGAAATCAAAATATCATTAACAGAATTATCGCAGATATATGAGTACGCTTCGAGAATAGAATGGATGATATTAACGTAATCAGGGTTTTTAGTGAAAGGGTGTTTGTCAAAAATGGGTTTTAGCGTTTTCTCATACACTGTACTGAGTGATAATGGCTCAACATTAACAATTAAATTCTCTCGTCCTGGCTGAGTGAATAATCGTGGTTGATTTCGACCAGCACCATAACTCATCGGATTTCCGGCGAAGATCACTTTGTGTTTTTCTGAGAGCGGATAGAGTTTTCCTTTATAAAAGAGATGGGGCGGTTTCTGAAATAGGCCTTCAAAATCAGTCCAATCTTTTCCATGGACATTGGCTTCATCAATAAAAAGATATTTGTATCCTGCAATTTCTTCTTTATCATTCACCCATGCAAGCAAACTAGACTCATCCTGAAAAAGGTGGTCATTCGGTGTAGTCAGCGTCTGCGTAATCAGTGTTGTCTTACCCGCTCCTGAAGGTCCTAAGACATACGCGTAAGGGGCTCGATGAAGCACCTCTAAAATAGCTTGACATTCTTCTGTAATAAATGCGTTAGCGTTTGCAGTACTTTGTTTATCAAAGTCATTAAAATCAGTGAGATCTGTTAAATCCAAATCGTTTTTAGGATGAAAGATGAATTGACTGGGTGCTTGAGGTTTAATAGTCGATGCAGGTGTGTGATGTTTGACGGGATCTAAATATTGGAAAAAGCTTAAGTTCTCACTGACGAGTGCCAATTTACCAGAAGGGTTGTTGAGTATTCTTTGATATAAAAAAGGAGCCAACTCCTGGGACAATGTTTCGGAAAATCGCCCTGTTAAGATAATTTTTTCTCCACGATTTAAACGCTCTATCATGTCTGAAACGATTTCTTCAAATCGATGAAATTGTTGATCAGGGGCGACATGAAGCGGTTCTACGCGCGTCAATAGGTCTTTTCCTTGACACTCTGAGATATCAATCACCAACCAGTCCGAGCCTAGCATGGTGATGGTTTGAGCGCTATTGGGTGTTTCTATGAGTAACGTCGATGATTCCTGTTGTTCATCCCATGATTTAAATAGAGGTGCCTGAAGCATTTCGATTTTATGAGGCGGAATTATTACATTTTGACTCAATGTGCATTGTAGTTTAACACCAAATTGTTGACAAGTTTCTAGGATATGCGCCCAAACATGTTGATCGGGTGAGTGAGTGAGATGAAGATGAAGCGCTTTTTCTTCCGTCAGGGATGCTTGATAAATCAGCCCTTCTTTGTAAGAGAATATCCCGTCTTTCAAAGTATAATTTTGAAATAATTTCGTGTAAGAAAGATGCGTTAAAATGAATGTAGAAGATGTGACTTTTTCAACAACGTCATAGGTGGTTTGCAATGTTTGCCACTCATAGCCTTCCTGATGATAAATTTTCAATTCTTTGGGAAAAGGAATTTTTTTACTGAAGCAATCGATCTCACCTTTAAGACGAGCTTCTTTCCAGAAACGTTGAAATTCATCATCTTCCCACAGACCATTGTGAATGAGTAAAGGTTTGTTTTGAAGTAATGCTTCAGATAAAATGCCTTGTTTAAACTGAGGATGATTGTCTTGCATCGTCCATCCACCCAGCAGTATTTTTTTCCAATTTTGGCTTTTATAGAGTTTAATTGTGAAAAAATCTTGCTCTTCTTGTGGCGTTTCGAGCTGAAGTTTCGGAATGGCTTCTTGAAGTGTGTGAAGAGGAATATCGCATTGGATAATCTCTTGAAAACGAGAATAAAAATCGCTGCCTTGGTAAGTATCTGGATCATGACGGTTGAGCATACCTACAATGGTGGTATGCTCATAGAGAGGTGTTCCATCTGCAGCAGGTTTGGGATCAAGTAAATCGTTCAACCGCACAATATCGTTTGCTGTAAAATTATTATAATTGATGAGGAAAATAGGGCGATAGCCTTTATTGTCTTCGATAAAACGATATAAAGGACCACCAGGACCTTCATGTATCGCATTGTCTATAAAAGAGATATATTTTTTGGCACAAACAATGTCTTCTGGCGTATGAATATAGTAGATTGGCCGGTGTGTATCTCGAGCCATTTTTTCTAAAGTAAAGCGTAATGCTTCAATTTCTTTTTCAGTATTGACTTGAATGAGTCGTTTCGTAAATGATACTGTGTTTTCTTGTAAATAATGTAACGCATGAACTTTCACATGATAAGCGTGTGAAGTTTCGGGATGTAAAAATGATTTTTTAATAAATACTTCGTGCATTTCAGCCAGAGGTTCCGGTAACAAATCTGAATATTCACGAGCATGTTCAATAAATAATTCAAGGTATGATTCACGCTTCTTTTGAGACATTCCTGTTGTACTTTCGTATAAACGCTCTTGCCAGTCTTCAGGATATGCTTCCTTAAACTGTTGAAAGATTGTTACAAATAATGGGTGCCATTTAGATTTAATGCTTCCAACAATCTTAATCCATGCCGGAGCGCCAAGAGTATCACGTAATAACAAACCTTTTAATGCATCTTTAGTATATTGATGATCAACAAGCTGAGAAAAATTTTGGATGATATTTTCATATCGATTGAGGATAATGAGCCCGCCATGTTGTATAAAAAGATCTGGGTTCAGTATTTCGCAGTTTGGATTTTCTTCGCTATCGATAGAAACGATTGGTCCGAGCAAACGGTCAATCCCTTGTAAAAAATTTTCTATATTTTCAAAATGATACGCTCCTCTTGGTGAGTTTGGATCATAGATAAACCAAGCATTATCATCATGTTCATCAGGACGAATGGCAATACTATGCCAAGGATTGCTGAGTATATAGGGTTCTCTGCGACGTAGTATTTCAGCTAATTTTCCTGAAATATATTGTGCTTTTATTTTTTTTAATGGTTTAATGTAATCCTGCTGTATTATTTCCAACAAATCATCAAATTGTCTACGTAATTCTTCACTCAATTGATCAAGATCACCTTGCCATGCTTCGGTATCGGATAAGAATTGATCAAATTCACAAGATCTCATATTTAGATAATAATGAGACAAAGACAGACAAATTCCATCTTGAATATTAGGAATAAATTTTTCCACTGTTAATTTTTTTAATGAGACGTAATGACAGAGCTTATCCACGATCATTGCTTGTGATTTTGTAGTTAAATTTTGAAACAGCTTCTTTTGTGTGTTGGGTTTGAACGTATAAAGATCTTCTGTGTTATGTTGATGTAACTGAATTTGTTGCTCGAAAGATAACTCCTCTGTTTTGATTACTGACGGTGCTGGTGCTGGTGCTGGTGCTGGTGCTGGTGTTGGTGTTGATGCTGGTGCTGGTATTTGTGTTGATTCTTGTGCTGGTGATGTTTTTAGTACTTTACGAAATGATACAGCACTCTCCTTCATATGAAATATGCTTGGATGTATTTTTTCTATGAACTTGAATGCACTGCATTTCAATACATTTTCTTCATCATTGGGAGAAGCATAACATAATTTCGGTGCCATATTCTTGATTGATGCTCCAGAAATTAAATTTGGCTTTGATATTTCAAAAAATGTAAGTGATGGCAGGCTTTGAGATTCAAGCTCCAATTTTTCATGAGGGCTTGATATACTTAAATACTCCAGATTAGGTGTCGCTCTAATGATATTTGAGAGATTGGTGTATCTCTTTTGAAAGCTGAGACTTTTTAATCGATGAAGCTGTGGTTCGAGTGCGGTTGGATCTAAATCTATATCTCGTAAGGTGAGAGATTCTAATTGCGCCGTACTTTGTATCAGTTGAGTCAGATGTTGTTGTGGTATCTCAGACATTTTAATAGTGATGCTTTTTAATTTTTGTAGTTGACTTGATTCTAATCTTAGCTCTCCTGGTGGGGTGAGCATGATATGTTCAAGAAAAAGATGCTCTAGATGAGGTGCTGCAAGCAACAGTTCTTCGAGCTCCTCTACCGAAATATGCTTATCTATAATGCTAAGAGATTTTAATTCTGGCAAACTATTCGGTAATAGGCGGTTGTGTTTTGTATTGTACGTTGAGCCGTGTGATTGCTGATCTTGTATAGATAATATTTCTAACTGCGGTGCTGCATTTAAAAGCGTTTGTATGTCCTGTTCTGCTATGCAGACTAAATTCATTTTTTTTAAATGTTTGAGCGGTAAAAGAGACGATGGAAGCAAAAAGGTCTTTTCTTCCAAGATGTTTTTGGGATCGATTAACACCAATTCTTCCAAATTTGGAGAAGCATGCAGTATACATTCTAAATGTGCTCTACTGATATGACCTTGAATGACTTGGTATTTTGTGAGGCCTTGTAAATGTTCTGTCGATTGAATGGGTTCTGCTAAATCGCATTTTTCAAGCGATAATTCGTGTAACGAAGATGTGTGTTGTATTAAGTCTGATAAGTCATGAGACGAATGTATTTTTTTAATAGTGAGCGATTGTAGTTGACTTAAATTTTGCTCAGAGAAGCGATGTGAGTGATATACTGGATTTGTTTCGGATGGTATTTCGTCATAAATGATATGTTGTTTGCTGAGTAGTGTTTCGACTTCATCTGCGTTGAGTACAGCATGACGATAATCGGTGATGATTTGAGCATTTGGAAAATACGCTAGTATCATCTCTCGGATGAAGGATATATTCTCTGGATCCGAAAACGTATCATCAATGATGGTTTGACTTGCTAATTCTTTCGTGCTCTCAAAATATGTGAGCAGCTCTCCATAAGTTTCGCTTATCTTTTCAGCATAACGTATGGCTGAAAAGATTTCCGAGAGACGCATGACATGCTCTTGTGGGGCGCTTATACCCATTGCATAATTCATCCAATGATCATTAAGGATTTGAATCTGTTCTGAGGGAACTTGTAAAAATTCAGTCGCATATTGCTGTAAATGAGTGTCATGATATAATGAAAACTGAAAGGTCGGATCTGTAGAGAGAAGCGCTAGATTTTCTTTTTGAAGCGGTTTTAATATACCATCCTGCAGTGCATATACGGTAAATCCTTGATCTATCAGTTTTATAATTTCTTTGATGATTTTATCTCTCAAATCCGGTGTACCCCATCGCAAACGCCAATCATTAAGAATCAACGATTTAGATTTTTTTGCAAAAAAAGACGAACTGGAAAGAAATGGCGCATCATTATTGATAAGGCGATCCAGATCCGGATCACCATGTGGCTCCCAGCCGTATGTTGTAGCGTGTCCGACGTGATAATAGAAATGCTCTAATGGTCTTTTACTCATTAAAGTGGATGTTTATTGGACTTATTTTGATTATAGACTACAAACTAATTTTTACTTTTGATGCGACAGGTGTTTGACAACTTCATCATGACCATATTTTTCTGCAAACATTAAAGCCGTATCACCGTGTTGGTTGGTTTGATTGACTTCAGCGCCGGCTCTCAACAGGGCCACAACGACATCTTCTTGTCCATACTCTGCCGCGAGCATGAGGGCTGTTGTACCATTTTTACCCGATTGATTCACATCTACACCCCTATGAATCAACTGGCGTATGATATCAATGTGTCCCTGCCCTGCCGCGTAGAGGAGGGACATCAACGTTTCGCGACAAGCATCTGACACGTTATTCACTATCTGGTCTGGAGGAGGTGGTCCAATCAATCCGTGGGATGGACACACCAATCATGGTATCACGAGTCACAATGGTTGCTAATTTTTCTTCACTCCAACGTTCTGTTCCTGCAGGACGCAAGGGTAAAATCATGAAACGTGACTTTTGATTAGAATCATGCACTCGTACTTCCACATCAGCAGGGATAATAGTACCAAATTCAGCCAATACTTCTCGTGGCCACCGCACCAAACGACGGCGGTAATTGGGTCTTTCATACCAAGCGGGTGCAAAACCTAATACGGGTCGCGGGTAGCAAGAACACAACGTGCATACCATGGTATTGTGTAGCTTGGGTGTATTTTCACATACGACAAAATTGGTGTAATCACTAGGCGTACCGGTTCCTGTTGGTTTTAACCAATCAATTCCTAATTCTTTGCATGCGGAAGTACCATCAGCAAGTAAACGTTTTTTAAACTCAGGATCAACCCAAGCCCGCGCAACAATGCGCGCACCGCCTGAAGCATCCAGCGTATCATGCCACTCCATAAATCGTCGATAATCTTCTGCGGAAAATAAGCCTTTTTCAATAGATAAATCGCGAATTGTGGCCTCTAGTACACTAAACTCAAATGCCTCATCGGTTTCTTCAATTTTATCATGTTCATGTTCATGTTCATGTTCATGGCTGTGACTGCGACCATTCGCGTGATCATGAGAATGACCATGTCCATTTTTAGGTTTACTCATATCCAATGCTCCTTATCTGGATTCGTTATTTTGGCGCAAAATCAAGCCACCGCTCTGAAAATTCAGTTTCTAGCGTGTCAATGGGTGCCCCGCCATAGTCTGTCCATAAATCAGTTAACTTAAAACGCACCATATAAAAAGGTTCTGCGCGCCCATTTTCTCGACCCCATGCTTCATCTTCAGGAATAACCCATTCAGGCCTAAACATGACGACTTCACCAGTGCAATGACGCGTGTACCCTTGCGTGCGCGTGTGAAACAAAGAGGGCAAGTCTTTTACAATTACTTGGTCACCAATTTTAAATTTTTTGCTCATCTGACATACTCCTCACGTCGTCTTACTTGATCCATTTTGTTGATGAGTTCATCTGGTGTAATCAGCCCTTTGTCAATCAACATTTTTGTAGTGGCTAACAACCATCTTGCATAATAAGGGGTTCCATAGTAAATAACCTCGCCTAAATCATTTTCACGTCGACGCCTTTCTTCGGCATTCCAATGGCCTCGCCAGGCTAAACATTCTGCAACACAATGAGTGCTTTTTTCCCAGAAGGCTGTTTTATGGCTGCTCTTATCCAGTGGGCCATCTGGTTCACCACCCACATCATGTACTACATGTAAAATAGCTTGTGCTTGTTGCTGTGTGATAGTTAACGGTACATCCATCCGTTTATTGGTTATTACAAGCGCCAATAATGCTTCATAATCCGATTTTTTAGTCATTTTACTCTCCCTGGAACTGCTTCAATGTTTAAATACTTATACAGTGCAGCAGAAATAAACCAACAAACAATGAACAACAGAATAATATAATAACCCAGATCACTCAAGTGAGCATTTAGCTTTTGAATTGCATCCCATAACCATCCTTTTGCATGAAAAGTTTCAACGATAAGTCCCAACGCCTCCATACTTCCAATAAACAAAGCGACGACAACAGAAACAAAAGTAATAGTCAAGTTGTAATACAACTTACGAATGGGTTTTAAAAAAGCCCATCCATAAGCACCAAGCATTAAAATGCAATCCGTGGTATCAACCAAAGTCATGCCCGCCGTAAAGAGTGCAGGAAATACTAAGATAGTCCAAGTTGACATACCATTTAGAGTTTGTGATGCAGCAATTCCCAATAAAGCAATTTCAGTTGCAGTATCAAATCCAATGCCAAATAAAAAGCCAATGAAGTACATATGCCAGCTTTTTGTAACCAAGCGAAAAAATGCACGAAAATAACGCGATAAAAACCCTCGTTGATCAATTAAGGTTTCAATCGCTTCTTCATTGTAATTTTTTCCCTGACGAACATGCTTAAATGTTTTCCATATTGAAAAGAAAATGAATAAATTAATCATGGCGATGAGCAATAAAAAAACAGCAGAAATTGACGTGCAAATCACCCCTGCTGTACGATGCCAAGCATTGTTCATTAATGTGAATGTTGTTACCGCAACCACGATGGTTGCAATCACAACAATGGTTGAATGACCAAGAGAAAAGAACAACCCTAATGAAATAGGTTTTTTACCTTCTTGCATCAATTTGCGCGTTACATTATCAATGGCAGCAATATGATCCGCGTCAACTGCATGGCGTAATCCAAACGTATAAGCCAAAATTGCGGTGCTGAATAAGAAGGGATTGTCATGCAACGCATAATAGGCCCAAAGCCAGACAAGACTTGTATAGGCAAAAAGAATAACATAAAGCCCAATAACTTTATAACGAAAATCGTTTGATTGATCATTAAATAAAGAGGTCAGTCTTATTCGCATATTTTATATAAATATCCATTGATGAGCTATAGTCCAAGCCAAGAAAATCGTACCACGACATGGAATTGATGACAAGCCCTTACACTGATAAAAAAGAAATACCATGTGATATAGGCGCTAATTCGAGATACTCCGCAATGCTTTGTCCAACATCAGCAAACGTTTCGCGACGCCCGATAAATTTCCCCTGAAGACCGGGACCAAACGCTAAGACCGGAATATGCTCTCGCGTATGATCACTACCAGGAAAAGTGGGATCACAACCATGATCTGCAGCAATCATGACAACATCGCCAGGATTTAAAATACGCTCTAACTCAGGGATACGCGCATCAAACGCCTCTAGTGCATTTGCATACCCGAACACATCACGACGATGACCATAAGAAGAATCAAAATCAACAAAATTCGTAAACACTAAACTTCCCGAGGGTGCCGTTTTCATGACGTCAATGGTTTTATCAAACAATGCTAAATTGCCATCTGCTTTAAACGTATGTGTCATGCCTTGATGTGCAAAAATATCTGCGGTTTTACCAATCGCAACAACATCACGTCCCGCCGCTTTCAGATAATCGAGTAACGTTTTTTCTGGCGGAGGGATGGAGTAATCCTTACGATTTCCAGTGCGCTTAAAATGTCCTGGTGTACCGATAAATGGACGAGCAATCACACGCCCAATCGCATATTCATCTACCAATTCACGCGCAAGCTCACAGAGTGCATAGAGGCGTTCTAAGCCAAACGTCTCTTCATGCGCTGCAATTTGAAACACACTATCTGCCGAGGTATACACGATAGGCTTGCTACTTTCACAGTGCAACGCACCTAATTCTTGAATAATATCTGTCCCAGAGGCATGCTTTTCACCTAATACACCCGGCAAATCAGCACGCGCTATCAATGCATCAATCAATGGTTTAGGAAAACAAGGCCGTATATTGGGAAAATATCCCCACTCAAATAACACAGGAACACCTGCAAGCTCCCAGTGACCGCTTGGTGTGTCTTTGCCATAGCTTTGTTCAACAGCATAACCATAATATCCCTCAGGATCACCTAAAGTTGCTAGGTCAATGAGTGGCTCACCAGAACTTGCAATCGCCGCATGGTACAATCCTAAACGCGCGAGATTAGGCAACTTTAATTCACCTCGAGCCACATGTCCGTCACGGCACGCCGTAACAATATGACCAAAGGTATTCGCCCCTTCATCTTGATAGCGTTTCGCATCAATACTCGCGCCAATCCCGAAAGAATCCATCAGCAATATGCAAACACGACGAAACATACTATTTTCCTTGTGAAGATCAACGATGAGGCTCCTTCAAACCAAACAGCACTAAAAATGCAATAAAAAAGCTGATCGGTAAAATGAGTGTTGCCAACTGATATGCTGCTAAAGAGTAACTCGGCGCACCATTGATGATTTTTACGGCACTGTCTTGCATGAGCACAAAACCATAGATATTTTGGTAAACAATATACCCACCCTGCAAAATAATGGAAACAAGACTAATTGAGGAAGCAATCAACATCGGTTGGCTTTTTTCTGCGACCAAAGGAAAACTAATGACCTGTGAAGATGTCGCCAATCCTAGTAAAAAGAATAATACGGCCATGCCTGATACGGTGACGGGTACATATAAGATAGCAAGTGCTATCGATAAGGATACTAGCGCACCCGTCTGCATGGGTAACAAACGTCGACCCATTTTATCGGACCAAAATCCAATCAAAGGACCACCGACCATGGCACCCAAAAATAACATACCATTCACCATAGCCGCTTTCTCTTGCGTCACACTCAAACGTTGTGCCAGATACAATTGCCCCATCACAGCACCGAATATCGCAACACCCATATTCATCAAGCTTGCATACAATCCAGAGAGAAAAGTCTCACGGTTTAAATATGCTTTTTTTGTGAGTTGCAGCAAATTAATTTTTTCCACCATAGGCTCACGATAATCGTCTGGCTTATCTTGAATCAACCGAAGCATTGCAATTAACATCACAACCCCCATCCAACTCACATTGATTAATGCATCACGCCAACCGATATTGAGCACAAGTTTCATGAGTGGATATTGTGCTAGCATCCCGCCAGACATCGCCATCGTGACGACAATACCTGTGACAAAAGCCATTTGTTTGGGTAAAAACCACCGTGTTGCAATACGAATCGGTCCTAAAAAGCAAAAAGCGCTTCCGATTCCAATGACAAATCGGCATAAAAAAGCAATTGTGAAGGATTCTGTCCGCGCTAAAACAAACGTACTTAATACACAAAAAAACATCGCCCAGATCAGCATTTTTTTCGCAGAATAGCGATCGAGCAAAATACCAGCAGCAAATAAGAAAATAACATTTGACAAGTAATAAGCACTTGATAAATATACCATTTTATCTGCTACAATATGAAAATCGCGCATCACTTGATCCGCAATAGAAGCAAACATAGTGCCTTGAATAAACTCATAAAAAAACAACAGCGATGCAGCAAAGCATACGACCCAAGGTCGCCAAGTTCGTTTTTGTTGTGTTAGTTCCGTTGCAGCGTCGATCATTTCCATCTTTTTTTCCTCCTTGTTCATTAAAAGACTCACAATGTTTTCACGAATAAATTATCAAATACAACTCACAACACAACCACCTAACACTTTCTGCAAAAGCAGGCGCGCCACATTGTAACAAATTTTCAATCAGAAGGATATCTCAAGAAATACCATGCACAGAGCTCACCGGCACGTGAGGTTCAGTGTTTTTTTGTCTCGTACGAAGTCTTCATTTATCAGATTTTAAATTATTGCTGCCAATTGACACGCTTGGGCTATCGCATGTCGCGCATCAAGTTCAAGTGCTTTATAAGCACCTCCAATACGGTGAACTGAGCGACCATACGCTTTCAGTGGTTCATACAAATCATACAATGCAATTTGACCCGCACAGATAATCACCGAATCCACCGCTAACGTTTGTGGTTTTTTATCAATTTCGATATGCAAGCCCGCATCATCAATACCCACATAAGTCACGCCATTGAGCATCTTCACCCGATGATGCTTGAGACTAAGACGATGGATCCAGCCCGTTGTTTTACCGAGTCGCCCACCCATTTTTTCTTTTTTACGTTGTAAAAGATAAACTTCTCGCGTCACTTTTGGTGGTTGCGGCGGCACGACACCACCTCTTTTAGAGAGCGTAATATCAATGCCCCATTCTTGATAAAACGCCTCTTTCGTGTACGCGTGACTCACCAACCATTCTGCAATGTCAAAGCCAATCCCACCTGCACCAATAATAGCAACACGTGGGCCAGGCGTTCTCACACCGTTCATCACCTCTAAATATGTCATCACAGAAGCATGTGACATACCTGTAATTTTCGGAATACGTGGTATCACACCCGTTGATAATACAACCTCATCAAATCTTTTTAACATCTCGAACGTTGCCGCTGTATCCAGACAGACTTTGACTTGATACTTCTCCAGCTGGTATGCAAAATACGTTAACGTATGTTCAAAATCTTCCTTTCCTGGAATTTTTTTAGCAATGTTAAACTGCCCACCTATGCGAGATGATTTTTCAAACAACGTCACCTCATGCCCACGTGAAGCCGCTGTCGTTGCAAAGGCAAGCCCTGCAGGTCCTGCGCCTACTACCGCGATACGTTTTGGTGTATTTACTGTTGTGTACACCAATGTTGTTTCGTGACAAGCACGTGGATTAACTAAACAGGAAGCTGTTTTATTCACAAACACACGGTCAAGACATGCTTGATTGCACGCGATACACACATTAATTGCACGAGACTCACCATTTTTTGCTTTACGAACAAATGCTGCGTCTGCAAGAAAAGGTCTGGCCATAGAAATCATATCAGCACACTCTGTTTTAAGTGTTACCTCAGCAATTTCTGGCGTATTAATTCGATTCGAAGTAATCAAAGGAATCGTGACTTCTGCTTTAAGGCGTTTTGTAATAGATACAAAAGCTGCCGGTGGTACCATGGTCGCAATGGTGGGCACGCGCGCCTCATGCCAACCAATCCCTGTATTAATAAAAGTAGCACCCACTGCCTCAATCGCTTTAGCCAGTGTCACTACCTCAAGCCAGGAGCTACCATCAGGAATTAAATCTAACATCGACAAGCGATAAATAATGATAAACGACTTACCGACACGCTCTCGCACGGCGCGCACAATCTCCGTTGCAAAACGTGAGCGATGCTCAAAATCTCCACCCCATTTATCATTACGGTGATTCGTATGCGTCACTAAAAATTGATTAATTAAATACCCTTCGCTCCCCATAATTTCAACACCATCATAGCCAGCCTCTTGAGCAAGAAGTGCACATCGCACAAAATGTGAAATGGTTTTTTGAATTCTTCGCTGACTCATGGGCCACGGTGTAAACGGACTGATAGGAGACTTCAGGCGTGAGGGCGCAACAATAAAAGGAT
>JAHFRX010000089.1 GCA_023266075.1 Legionellaceae bacterium
AATATGTGTGTACATGTGTAAACTCATCGCTTAAGATCTTTTTTGTAGACGATACAATGATGAGGAGTTTGATGCAAGTCGATTTTGTGCATTTACGCGTACATACTGAATTTTCATTAATGGATAGTATTATTCGTATTGATGATCTAATGCAATCTGTCAAAAAATCAGGCATGAAAGCGGTTGCGGTGACTGATTTTTGTAATTTGTTTGCAGTGATCAAAAGTTATAAAGCGGCTATCTCGCACCGTATTAAACCATTGATTGGCGCTGATTTCTTATGTGTAATGGCAGAAGATAAACCAGCGTCTACAGTACAGCTCACGGTATTGTGTCAAAATGATGTGGGATATCGTCATCTCACGCGCCTTGTGTCACGCGCTTACGTTGAAGGGCAGTACCAAGGCCAGCCACGGATTCATCTACAATGGCTGGCGTCATGTCATGAGGGTTTGATTTTGCTCTCTGGTGGTCGCAAAGGGGATATTGGACAGGCATTGCTACAACAAGATAAAGCACGTGCGCTAGCGGCGGCAAAGTACTGGAAAAGTGTGTTTGGAGATAGATTTTATTTAGAGATTCAACGAACAGGGCGTGAAGATGAGACCCTATATAATACAAGTATTCTTGACATCGCAACGACACTGCAACTACCTTTAGTCGCGACCAATGAAGTTTGTTTTTTAAGCCCAGATTTATTTGATGCCCATGAGGCACGCGTTTGTATTCACCATGGTGAGATACTGGCAGACTCAAAACGAATAAGACGATATAGCCAAGAGCAATATTTGCGATCGATTGAGGATATGCAAGTGTTGTTTAAGGATTTGCCAGAAGCGTTAGAGAATACGGTTGAAATTAGTAAGCGTTGTACCGTGAACCTTACGTTTGGTAAAAATTTTCTACCACAGTTTCCTGTACCCAAAAATTTTACAGATGAGCGATACTTATGTGAGCTTGCAGCGAAAGGCTTGGAACATCGATTGCATCGCATTAAAATGTTGAAGACAGAAGTATCAGCAGACGAACTTCAGCATCGTTACGTGGATCGTTTAAAACTAGAGTTAGATGTTATTAATTCGATGGGATTTTCGGGATATTTTTTGATTGTGGCTGATTTTGTGCAATGGGCACGTGAGCATGGTGTGCCAGTTGGTCCTGGTCGAGGTTCTGGGGCGGGATCGCTTGTTGCGTATGCTTTAAAAATCACGGATTTAGACCCATTGGAGTATGATCTGCTGTTTGAGCGATTTTTAAATCCAGAGCGTATTTCCATGCCTGACTTTGATATCGATTTTTGCATGGAGGGGCGGGATCGTGTGATTGATTATGTAGCACACCGTTATGGCCGCGAAAATGTTTCTCAAATCATTACGTTTGGCACGATGGCAGCAAAAGCGGTGATACGAGATGTTGGGCGTGTGCTGGGTCATCCGTATGGCTTTGTCGATAAGCTTGCGAAATTAATTCCGTTTGAGCTTGGCATGACACTTGAGCGTGCATTAGAACAAGAAGAGCAATTGAAAGCACGCTATCAGGAAGAAGAAGACGTTGCTGCTTTATTTAATCTTGCACTGGCATTAGAAGGTATCACTCGGAATGCTGGAAAGCATGCAGGAGGTGTGGTGATAGCGCCGTCACCGCTCGTTGATTTTACCGCGGTTTTTTGTGAGGAGGGTTCCGCTCAATGGGTCAGCCAATTAGATAAAGACGATGTAGAAGCCGTAGGTTTGGTGAAGTTTGACTTTCTAGGTCTGAGAACACTCACGATTATTGACAATGCGTTGAAAATAATCCACCAGCAGAACGCGGGAACAGCACCGATTGATATCAGTTATATTCCTATGAATGATGAGGCGACGTTTGCTTTGATCAAGTCTTGCCAGACAACAGCTGTATTTCAGATTGAGTCGCGTGGAATGAAGGATTTGATTCATCGGTTGCAGCCCGATTGTTTTGAGGAGCTGATAGCACTTGTAGCACTTTTTAGGCCAGGGCCGTTACAATCAGGCATGGTGGATGATTTTATTGATAGAAAACATGGGCGTGCACGTGTGGAGTATTTGCATCCTGATATCGCTCCTATCTTACGCCCAACGTATGGCGTTATTTTGTACCAAGAGCAAGTCATGCAAATCGCACAGGTACTTGCAAGTTATACCTTAGGCGGTGCGGATTTATTAAGACGTGCTATGGGGAAGAAGAAAGCAGAAGAAATGGCCAACCAAAGAGCTATTTTTACGCAGGGCGCTTCTAAGCGAGGTGTTGAGGAAAAGACTTCGGCAATGATTTTTGACTTGATGGAGAAGTTTGCAGGGTATGGTTTTAATAAGTCGCATGCAGCAGTGTATGCGCTACTCTCTTATCAAACAGCATGGCTCAAGGCGCATCATCCTGCCGCTTTTATGGCAGCAGTACTTTCTGCTGATATGGATAATACGGAAAAAGTGGTTTTACTTTTGAAAGAATGTCGCTCTCTGGGATTAGCCATCATCCCGCCGTCGATTAAAACAGCAGCGCTTCAGTTTACGGTACGAGATGAAAAAACAATTGTGTACGGTTTAGGTGCGATTAAAGGGTTGGGGGAAGGCGCGATACAGTCCATTATTGATGCAAGAAAATTGCTTAAAGAAGGTGATGGTTTGTTTGAGCTTTGTCAATATGTTGACCTGCGTCGTGTCAATCGTCGTGTTTTTGAAGTATTAATTAAGAGTGGCGCTTTAGATGATTTTAAGATAGAGCGAGCCGTGATGTTTGCGGCGCTCGGAGTGGCGATAGAGCAAGGTGGTGAGTATCATCACGCGCAACAACATCAACAAACAAGTTTATTTGAGCATTGGGATGAATTGGCGCGCTTGGATTACCCTGTAGTGAAGCCATGGACGTTAGAAGCGTGCTTAAATGCTGAAAAAGAGACACTTGGTTTTTATTTAAGTGGCCACCCGATTGATATTTATCAGCAAGAATTTAAAGCAGTGGTGGTGCCTTTTGCCAAGCTCAATCAAAAGATGAGTAAGAGAGCGACTATTTGTGGCATTGTAGCGAATATTCGCCGCGTGATGACGAAACGAGGTAAATCGCTTGTGATTTTGTCTTTAGAGGACACCTCAGAACGCATGGATGTTGTGGTTTTTTCAGAAGTGTATGAGGCGAGTGCTTTAATGATTGAACTTCATCAGCCGTTGGTTGTGAATTGTGAGCTTTCACATGATGCTTACACGGGTGGTCTAAAGCTCATGGCGCAAGAGATTTTTTCTATTGCACATGCTAGAGCACATTTTGCGCAATATATGAAATTAATATTGACATCTGATGTTGAAGTTGAGCGTGTACATGCACTATTAACAGCGCATCCAGGAACTTGTGATGTACAGTTTTGGTATGCGAACACATCTGCGCAAACACGTCTTTCAGTGCCAAAATCATGGCGTGTTTTACCGAATGATACTTTACTTGAAAATCTAGCACTTTCTCATGGTGTTCGTGTTCAAGTTTGTTATGAGGATGAGAGATAGAATGAGACGATTGAATATACCCCAGAAATTTCAAAATGCGATTTTCATGTTGATGATGTTGCTATTATGCATCGGTGTTGCCTCCGCTAAAAGCTCAAAAGAAGAATATTATCGTTCGTTTTGGTATCCAGACTATCATGGTGAGCGCTTAGCATATTGTAATAAAGATGAGACAACATGTGGGGAGCCCATCGCAAATGCCTATTGTAAAGTGTTAGGGTATAGCAAAATAGAAAATTATCGTATTGAGCATCATGTGGGGCGCGTTCATTATTTTGAAAATGAAGGAGAGTGTACTGGCTGGAAATGTGATGGGTTTTTGTTTATCGATTGTCAGGGGCGTTTTAAAGACACACCTCATTTAGCTTATCAGTATCGAATGAAAGAATTTAATTATCCTCGTTTTGAGCATCACCGTGTTGACTGGTGTTATCAAGAAAAACAAGCATGCGGAAAGCGTGCGGCTTATGCTTTTTGTCGTAAGATGGCTTATAGTGATACGCAGTCTTTCGAAGAAGACAGCAAAGCACAGGCCACTAAAACGCTCGGTGACCATGTGCTTTGCTATGGTAAAATGTGCAAAGGGTTTAAACGCATTACCTGTAAGCGCTAATTTATTCTTTTTTCTCATCGGTTGCAGATTCTGACGCAGCCGCTTTATCAACTTTTTCAGCTTTTGCGGTCTTTGGCTCTTTAGCACAAGTACCTGTGGGGCATTCTTCGGCCCTTTTTTGCTTATACATATCGACAATTTCGCCTACACTGCTTTTAACATCTTTAAATAATTTGGTTGCCATTGTCGTTATTTCATTGAAATCTGGCATTTTAGATTTAAAATCACTCATGATCTGACTCCATCTGTGTAAAGAGACACCTCTAATCACAAGTATAGACGAAAAAAAGTAAATGAACAGAATAAATAAAGAAGCGTATATTTTTTTAGAGGACTGTACTTCTCGTGCGGACTTATCTTCATTGCTCTTTAAAAATCAAATAGAAGAAGTGGTCGCATGGACGCTTTCTGAGCTGTATGAGGCCTTGGCTGTACTTCGAGCTTGGCAAAAAAAAGGCTTTTATGTCGTAGGGTTTGTGAGTTACGATGCGGGGTTATTGTTTCAGGATTTAGTCCTGACGAGAACGTCGACACTTCCATTATTACATTTTATTGCATATCAAGACATGGTGAAGCAAAGTAAACAAGCACTTCTTGTGTCAGAAAAAAAACAATTTGAGTTAAAAAATCTTGTATTACAATGGACGCAGCAAGAATATCGACATGCATTTGATGAAGTGAGGCGACATATTGAGTACGGAGACACGTATCAAGTGAATTTAACCTCTCAGTATCATTTTGATTTTCAAGGTGATGTGCGAAGCTTGTATCAAGCCTTACGTGAAGAGCAAGAGGTCGCGTACTCAGGATTACTATTGTTTCCTGATTATCAAATTCTGACATTATCGCCGGAGTTATTTTTTTCAAAAAAAGGCAATAAACTCAAAACAAAGCCAATGAAGGGTACGATCCAAAGAGGGGCGACGGATGCTTTGGATGATGCAAATAAACAGTGGTTATTGCAAGATGAAAAATCAAAAGCTGAAAATACAATGATTGTGGATTTGTTGCGAAATGATATGTCAAAAATTTCTGTACCAGGGAGTGTTGTCGTTTCAGCGCTGTTGGAAATTGAGAGTTACAAAACTGTACATCAAATGACTTCAACGATTGAAAGTGACGTGGCTGCTGACATTGATTTTGTGACACTCCTGCGAGCTCTTTTTCCCTGTGGCTCTATCACAGGAGCACCTAAAAAGCGAACAATGGAAATTATTCAAGCGGTCGAAGCGGCATCAAGAGGGCTCTATACGGGAACGATTGGTTATATTTTGCCAAATAATGACATGTGTTTTAGTGTGGCGATTCGTACACTTGTGATTCAAAATGGGCGTGGAGAGCTTGGGTTGGGAGGCGGCATTGTGTATGATTCTACAGCAAATGATGAATACGATGAGTTAAAGCTCAAAGGGAAGTTTTTCACAGGAGTGATGCGTTGAGTCGGTTATTGATTGTCGATCATGATGATTCATTTACGGATACGATTGCGAGTTATTTTGTGCAGTTACATGTAGCCACGGACATCATTCACTATCTTGATCCGATACTCCTTGATTTGGAAGCACTCGATCCTTTGGCTATTGTGTTATCACCAGGTCCTGGGCATCCTGCTGAAGTGAGGCAAACACTAACATTGATACAAAAATACTATCGCCATTACCCTATATTAGGTATATGTCTTGGTATGCAAGCGATTGCAATGGCGTTGGGAGGACGAGTGATTCCTGCATTGGAAGTGATGCATGGGAAAGTGTCCCGTATTTATCATCAAGATACAGGGCTATTTCAAAGGTTGCCTAACCCTTTTCATGCGACACGATATCACTCGTTGATGGTTGATGAGACAACGTTGGCGTCAACTCTCGTGATAGATGCTTGGGTAGTCTTTCAATGTGAAAGACGTATACCGATGAGTATTACGCATACCAATTACCCCGTCTTTGGTGTGCAGTTTCACCCCGAGGCAATTTTATCGGAGCATGGGTTTGCTGTGTTGGCACGATTCTTGGAGTTAACGCTTGATAACGAGCGTTAACTCTTTTACTATGAGAGATATTGCTTAAAAAGTAAGACCTCATGAAAATCGATCAAATGTTAGGACAGCAGCCTGTTATTATTGCACTCGACATCGATGCTTTGCTTTTTGATAAAATTGAGCGTGCTGCTGATGCTGGGTATTCTGTGATTGAGATTAACGGGATCGATGCCTTTATGCTGGAGCGCGTTTTG
>JAHFRX010000090.1 GCA_023266075.1 Legionellaceae bacterium
TGAAAACTGTTGGCAAAATTTGATAATAATTTCATGATAAAACGTAAAATGTCGATATTTAGAGCGATTCCACCATCCAAGATATGGCGAAGGATAAATGGGAGATGTGATCTGTTTAAGGTTAGGAGGAAGGCCTGTGGAGAGATCATGATTCAAAACGACAACATCAGGCGATAGCGTAAGCTCCTCAAATTTATCCAATGGGCTCACTAAAACGGTAAATCCTGCTTCAGTAAAACACGATGACAGTACGTGTAAACTATCAAGATAAAACGCATTTCGCGTATGATTTTCACTTAAAATCAGTACAGAAGTAGCTTTAGGGGCCAATTGCGACATCGTAGATTGAATCGCTTCTATACAAAACAATCTCATCTCTTCTGTTAAATTATTAAACCCAGCGGGGAAAATATTCGTATCAATGGGGACAATTTTGTCTCCTGAAATACGTAAATCAACGGATGTCGTCAAAAGTGCGGGGACCTCTTCCCAGCACTTTTTAAACCAAGCTTCAATCTCTAGCGATTGCTTGAGTACGTCAAGCTCAAACGTGCGCAATGGCGCTTGATAAAGCGTTTTTAAACGCGGAAATTTAGGCAACTTATTTCGCATCCTTAGTCATTTTCTGAATAGAGCCCTTTTGAGAAAGTAAAATTGAGATGGGTCTTGTTGCTGGACATTGAGAAAACACAATCATCATCATCACGCTTCCTGAATCAATACACGCCCTACCCTCTAAGCAGCTTCTTCTCAATCACTTCAATACTAAGCTGCAATCCTATCATCAATCACCAAAGATACAGAAACATGGACTTTAGCCAACATATTAACCAACATATCAATCTTATATTATTCAGTTTTTATAATTATATCACAAATAAGCATCAAGTATCTCACGGCTTATGATGATGCTGGGATGGCTTCGAAGGCAAAACCACTTCCTTCGTTGCGGGTGATGGTTTCTCATCGTTTAATATAGTGCGAAATTTTTGTGTTTGTTTCACTGCTCTTTCATGATCCACGAGACGAACTGCCTCAAGAAAATTAACACGCGACATATCGGTTTTTACCAAAAAATGACCGAAAGATTTTTTTAAAAAAACAGAGGGGTCAGTACAAATCAATACGGTGTTCCTCGTCTTTTCGCTCAATTTATCAAGATAATGATTCATAACATCTGCGCTTTCTTTTAAAAAACTTTCTGTACTTAATTCGTTACGCTTATACTGTTCAGCCAATTGCAGCACTTTTCTAGATATTTTAGACATTTGTCTCAAATCATTCACGACAAATGATTTACCTTGCCCATCAGGACCGTTTAAAGGATCAATCACACTCGTGATAGACTGTAAAATTCTCATAACATCTTGATGAACACCGTAAGGCCCCTCACTTTCAATGCGCTCAAACTGATTCAATACATCGAAAAAATAACGATAGCGCGCCTGGCAACTCGTCAAATCTTGTTCCAGTATCAATTCTTCTTCCTTCATTTTTACGTCTTCTTCCGACGGGTCACTCGCCCAATCTTGCTCCAGTGTCGATTCTTCTTGCTTCATTTTTACGGCTTCTTCCAACAAAGCACGATAGGCCTCAACCATTTCTTTAAAATCCTTTAACGAGATTGGACGTTCAGTTCTTATTATTTCTTCAAAATCACGCAGCAGGCTACTCAAACGTCTCAAACTGTCTTTTATTTTCTGAACAGTGGCTTTCTTACGCTGCATTTTTTCACGATTCACTTCGGTTGGATCTGCGGCCACTGCTTCAGAAAATTTAGCAAACGGGATGTCTGATTTTACCCGAATATGATCTTGATGTTTTTCAAAAAAAACGGCATGCTCAACACGGTCCAATACCACTTTTTTTGCTTTTTTGCTTAATTTACCAAGATAATGATTCATAATTCGCTGACTTTCCGCTAAAAAGTCCTCCGCATTTAACTGATGCAAATGATACCTTTCGGCACATCTCAACACAGCATCTATCATTTTATTCAATCGCCTCAAATCATTACTGTCTGCTTTTAAACCTAAAGTTTTCAAAACAGACCACTTGTGTTGCACGTCTATTCCAGCTAAAGCATCACGATAGATCTCTATCCCATTCAAAATCTTCAGCATATCCCTACGAATGGTGTTATACTCTAACACTTCAAACTCTCGCAACACGACAAGAAAATACTGTTCACGCGCTTGATAAGGCACCAGATCTTGTTCCAATGCAGGATCGGCTTGTTTTATTTTTAAAGCTTCTTCTAATAAAACATGATAGGCATCAACAATTTTTTTCAAATCTTTTGATGAAATGAAGTGTCTAGTCTCCTTGCTAGACTCGAAATCACGATCTAAACCAGTCAAATCTGCCAAACGTCGCTCTATTTCTTGTTTTTTCATCATCGTTTACTTTAATCGTCCATACTCTTTAAATTAGACAATTTTTTATTATTTTTCAAATAACAGGTAACGCCCCTCCCATTGTAGATATACTTCTTCAACATAAGAGGTCTAATCTCTAAGGAAATTAATAATATTAGCTCGCGCCATAATACGCTGTCACAATGGCTTGATCAGAAAATGGATAGCGATGTTGTCCAATCTGCTGGTAATCTTCATGCCCTTTACCGGCAATGAGTACAATATCCTCTTGAGATGCCCTGTTGAGTACAGAAAGAATAGCCTCTTTTCTATCTAACACTCGCGTTACAGAAGCCTGTTGAAAAATACCCGCTTGAATCTCTTTTATAATCTCTGAAGGATCTTCTGTTCTTGGATTATCGCTGGTAATCACCATATGATCCGCATATCGACTCGCAACCTCTCCCATCACCGGTCGTTTTGTTTTATCACGATCGCCACCACACCCAAACACGACATAGAGTTTCTTTGTTTTCAATTGTTGCAGTGTCTTTAACGCCTTTTCCAACGCATCGGGTGTATGCGCATAATCCACAACCACACAAGGGTGCTCATGAACAATCTCCATTCTTCCTGGTGAAGCATCTAACTCACACATTTTTGCCACAATATCTTTTATATCAAATCCTGCTGCAGCTAAAGCGGTCAATACAGCCAAGGCATTATACACATTAAAAGCACCAATTAATTTCATCTGGATCAGATGCACGCCCCATGGAGAATGCAATTTGAATAGACTTCCATGTCGATGTAATTCTATCTCAGTTGCATAAACATCACTTTGATGACTCAAACCATACGTATATAAAGCACAGGTTGATGGTACATTTTTCTTCATCAGCTCAGCATATGCGTCATCTTGATTCACCACAGCATAAGAGAGCTCCGGTCGACTAAAAAGCCGTGACTTCGCCTCTGCATACGCTGTCATGGTCTGATGATAATCTAAATGGTCATGCGTTAAATTTGTAAAAATAGCGCCTTTAAATTTCACACCATTGACTCGACCTTGTATGAGTGCATGTGAAGAGACTTCCATACACATCGCTTTTGCACCCTCATTGTAGGCCTGGGCTAGAAATGATTGTAATGAAATAGCATCAGGCGTTGTTTGCCCCATCGCCTCAATCGCGCCCACAGGGCCTACACCTAGGGTACCCATATAAACGGCGGGTTGTGTTAAGCGTGTATATGCTTGTGCTAATAAATAAGCAATGGTCGTCTTGCCATTGGTTCCTGTAACCCCAATCACGTCCATATGTTGAGAAGGATCATCAAAAAATCGACTGGTAATTTCACCCCCCAGCTGCATCACTTCTGGTAATGGAAAACAATGTGGGTGATTAAGCGTAGGCCAATTCGACGGCTCATACAGGACGGCAGCAGCACCTTGATGCAATACAGCATCAATAAACGTTCGACCATCCGATATGCGCCCAGGATACGCTAAAAATAAATCCCCTGGTCTTATTTTACGACTATCTTGGGCAATTCCTGTAATGTCACAATCATCGTTGACGCATATCCAAGGCGCTAAAAGCGCGGAAAGCTTCATCATGATGCACGCTCAGGTTGATCAGGCTCTACATCCAGTGTCCTCAATGCAGCCCCCATCACTTTAGCAAACAAAGGGGCTGCAACCTGACCTGCATAATACGCAGATAAACTGGGCTCATGAATCACCACAGCCACAACGAGCCTCGGATGAGATACTGGTGCAATACCTACAAAGCTTGCAATGTATCGTCGCTCACTATAACCATTTTTTCCTGCAATACGCGCAGTACCTGTTTTACCCGCAACACGATAACCTGGAATTTTTGCGGGGACACCAGAGCCTTCATTCACTACAAATTCCAGCATACTGAGTACTTGATTAGAGATTTCAGGTTTAATGACTTGCACACCTTCTTCATCAGCATCATAGCGCAGCAAACGAACCGGATAAAGTTTTCCTTGATTTGCAAAAATAGCATACATTTTAGCAAGTTGTAGCGTGGTAACCGACATTCCATAACCAAAACTGAGCGTTGCAAGTACAAATGGATTCGCATCTTTCACATTCACAATCGAACCTTCCGCTTCACCCGGGTAGCCACTCTCAGTACGTGAACTGACACCACAGCGGCGTAATAAATTAATCAATTGTTCAGGTGGACTACTTAATACCATTTTAGTCACACCGACATTACTCGAATGTTGCAAAATACCACGCACGTCCAAAACACCGTAATTGTGAATATCACGCACCGTATGGCCATGAACAACCATCCAACTTGGATTTGTGTCAATGATAGAGTCTGGTTGATATAAGCCTGTATCTAAGGCACTCGCAATACTAAATGCCTTCATGACAGAGCCAGGCTCAAACGTATCGGTCATTGCTTTATTGCGATAACTGTCTTGACTATAACGGCCACGTGCATTTGGATTAAACGAGGGTAAATTGGCAAGTGCTAAAATCTCACCCGACTGTGTATCTAGCACCACAACGGATCCTGATTGCGCATTACTTTTATTCAAGGTTTCTTGTAGGGCATGATATGCAAAAAATTGAATGCGTCTATCAATACTTAAAGGTAGATTCTTTCCAGGTTTAGGCTCTTGAATCACACCCAAATCATCAATTACACGACCTGTTCTGTCTTTTAAAACGCGTCTTTTCCCTGGTTCACCAAACAACCAATTTTGATAAGCAAGCTCAAGGCCTTCGATACCGTCATCATCAATATTCGTAAAACCTAACAACTGAGCCATGCTATCTGCATCAGGATAATAGCGTTTGAATTCTTGTTGAAAATTAAGCCCCGGGATATGTAGCTTTTCAATTTTATGCGCTTCACTTGGCGTTAATTGCCGCTTTAAATAGACAAATCCGCGTTTGTTTACAGATTGCACATAAGAAGAAATATGCTTCGCTGGCATATGCAGTAATTTTGCTAATTGTTTCAGTTGTAGCGTATCAGGATGAAATAATTTTGGATTAACCCAAAGCGATTGGACAGGTGTACTCACGGCAATAGACTCACCGTTTCTATCTAAAATCATCCCTCTAAATGCAGGGATATCAATGACACGGATACTACGCGCATTCCCCTGACCTTGTAGAAAGCTTCGGTCTAAAATCGTCAAAACCACCATACGCCATGACAACGCCACAAAAACGACAAGAAAGAAAAGGCAAACTGCATAAAAACGCAGAACATGGTGGCTCTTTTTTTTCATTGTGCTCGCAATACAAAAGCTTGTTTATTCGCCGGTAATACCATATGCAATTTGTTTGTTGCAAGCTGCTCAACACGCGCAGGCGTTGAAAGACTTGCTTGCTCAAGTAACAATTGCCCCCATTGCAATTGTAACTGATGTGCTTGCTGTTCTGCTAATTCTAATTTGCCGTAAGTGACACGATGTAAATTTGTAACATACACAGCAGTCAACGCACTCATCAACATCAAAATTACCAATATGGTCTGTAGATAGACTTGTTTTGAAACATGCATATTGATAAATCGTCCCTGAAAAATACTACTTTGATGAATCACTTTCGCTGCAGCATTCATGATAGTTTTTCTCCTATTCTAAGTACCGCACTCCGAGCACGTGGATTATGTTGCATTTCCACTTCACTTGGCTTAATGGCTTTCCCAATCCGTTTGAATGTCTGTAAACATGCATCGATGGTTACAGGTAATCCTCGAGGTAACTCAATCCCTTGCTCTTCTATTTTCATAAATTGTTTCACCAGTCTATCTTCGAGCGAATGAAAACTAATCACTGCAAGACGACCACCCTTTGCCAACACATTAACCGCAGCACGAAGCCCTACC
>JAHFRX010000091.1 GCA_023266075.1 Legionellaceae bacterium
CCCCAACGCTCGGCTGTTGAAGACAACGGTCGAATGCCAGCATCCAAAAACGCTTCTGATGCTGCATCTAGTGCAAACTGTGTGAAAGGTGTTGTAAAACGTAAAAATTTCCCTTTGTAAGAAAACGTGGATGTGTAAGGCTTCACTTCGGCTGCAATCGTCGTTGGAAATGCACTTGCATCAAAATGTTGAATCTGGTCAATACCCGAGTGACCCGCTAATAAACGCTGCCACGTCGTATCTTTACCAGCACCAAGTGGTGATACAATTCCAATACCAGTTACGGCAATACGCTGCTTATTCATCATCAATCTATCTTCACCATTGTTATTTCAAGCATGCCAATACGCTTTCCAGACACATCGCATCGACAAGCAAACACCAACTTCTCGTCAGTTTGATTTTTTAATGTCATTGTTCCCGTAATAATATCGCCAGATGCAATAAAATCACTCATTTTCACGCGCCGCACTTTACGACAAACAAAATGCCCTGATAATCCTTCTCGCTGAATAAAAATCTGTCCTAAATTCAAAAAGTTCTCTAAAAGCACGGTCATGGGAAGCACGGGTTTATGAGGAAAATGGTCAGGAAAATAAGGCGCTGCACGTGTTACATGTTTCACCGCGACTATCTGATGCGAAGGCTCATACGCAACAACACTGTCAAAACACATCCGTGCAACATGCGTTGTTGGTGCTTGCTCACAAATCCACTGCTCTTTATCGAACACTACATTTTCAAGAGGCTCTCGATACGTGGGTAAGTAAGGACGGTTAATTTCATTAAATTGTCTTCGGACAACAGCGATATCAATAAAATCATCCATCGGCAACAGTGGTCCTAGCGCTCCCTCGAGGCAAAACGCCAACTCCCCGCAAATGCGCACTTCACCATGATACTGAACCACGGCACTATCAAGCGTATCAATTTCTGTCTCTATGACCATCGTTTCGCCAATATACGCAGAACGATAGAAGGCTGCACATCCTGCAATACCCGCCACAGGACGCAAACGAAAATCATGCTTCATCATGACATGCCAAGCCGCAAGCTGCCCGATGGTTTCACCTATCATAGAAGGGATAAAGCACCACTTACCATCTTTATCCTGGCAAAGATAGTAATCATCACGCGTGACATGTTTTATCCCGCGAGCGATCATATTTTGTGAAAGATCAGTGATCCTATCAACAAACAAAAATCGCATTATGCTGTGATTTCCTGCGCTGATTTTTCATTGATGGCCAAACTCACTAATTTACAGAATGTTTCCACTGTAAATAACCATGGAATTTCATTCACTTTCATATTATCTTTAAACTCTGACGCCGGAATCTCACTCAAATATCGCTTCAGTGACGATAAACCAGCGGGTGTTATCACACCACTTTTCTCAAATTCATGCTCACTTAATTCACCACGTGCATTTTTTTCAAGCTGTCCTCGTGGAATTTTCACACTAAACTCTTTTTCGAGTTGAAAAACCAAGTCTAAAAAGTCAATCGATTCAGCACCTAAATCTGAAATGAGTCGACTCGTAAGCTTTATCTCATCTTCATCGATGACCAGCACATCAGCTATTATTTCACGCACTTTGGGGTAAATCTGATCTATATTCATCATCATCTTCCTCTAAAACACCACACCGTACAAAATGGTTGGAAGTATATCATAAATTTTTTATCCCATCACTGCATATCCATCATCTACAAAAATAGTTTGACCAATGATTCTTGCTGCTTCCGGTAAACATAAAAGATAAATCGCATTAGCAACATCTTCCGGTAATAAAGGCTTTCCAGACAGTGAATGCGATTGATATTCTTCCAGAAGATGCTCACGGTTTGGAAAGTGCTTTAAGGCATCCGTATCAACAACACCTGCCGACACAGTATTTGCCGTAATGCCAAAAGGCGCAAGCTCAAGACTCAGCGAACGCACTAATGCTTCGAGTGCCGCTTTGGAAGCACCAATAAACGCATAGTTCGGTACTGCTCGGTGCGCACCCAAGCTTGACAAAGCAATAACACGCCCCCCTGAAGACATCAACCCTCGTCCTTTTGAGACCAAGTGATTTAATGCTAAGGCATTCGTTTCCATACACCAACGCCAATGTTTTGTCGTCATTTCAAGCGCCGGTCGCAATACACCACTTGCCGCATTGCTGATTAAAATATCTAATGATGAAAACGATTGAGAAAAAAGATTAAATAACGCCTCGACCGAATGTTGATCAGCGACATTTGCTTGAATCGCTACTGCTTTTCGGTTGAGTGACTGAATTTCATCAACTAATTGATTCGCTTCATCGGAGCTATTGTAATATGCGATTGCGATATCAGCACCGCATCGCGCTAATTTTAAGGCCGTTGCGCGGCCAATTCCACGTGCTCCGCCAGTAATCAGGGCCACTTTATGTTGTAGTGTTTGTTGTGACATTGCGCTCTCCTTCAAGATCCGTAAACTTACATGGATTGGCATTATCTGTCAATTGCAGTAGTATCTCCGTTTTTACACGCCTAAAACACCATGAATAACTCATTATTTAAAACCGTCATACCCATTGCTAGTATCTTCTCATTTCGGATGCTTGGATTATTCATGCTGATCCCTGTGTTCACTTTGTATGCAAATGAACTCACAGATGCCACACCAGAGCTCATCGGAATAGCACTCGGTGGCTACGGCCTTAGCCAGGGCTTACTACAAATTCCATTTGGCTTATTGTCAGACAAATTTGGCCGAAAACCGATGATCGCGATAGGCCTTTTATTATTTGGCTTAGGAAGCATTTTAGGTGCTTTTACGCATCATATTTATGGCATGATTGCAGCGAGAATACTTCAAGGCATGGGGGCTATTGGTAGTGTCTTGATTGCTTTGCTTGCTGACATCACCACCGAAAAAGAGAGATCAATGGCGATGGCTGTCATCGGTATGACCATTGGCCTCTCTTTCATGCTGGCCTTTATCATCAGTCCCTTGCTCGCGAGTCATTTTGGTTTAAGTAGTATATTTGATGTCAGTTTCATTTTAGTGATTGTTGCATTCATCGTGCTGTACACCCTCATTCCCACACCACAACCCATCATCACTGTTACTCAAACATCATTATTGATATGTTTTAAAAACATTCTCACTGATCCTCAATTACTATTTTTAAATTTCAGTATCTTTTGTCAGCATTGTTTACTCACCGCACTTTTCTTTTATCTGCCATTACAACTCACACCCCTTTTGAGCGCACAACACATTGAAAATTCTTGGTGTTTTTATTTGCCCATTCTTGTATTATCATTCATCTTTATGCTTCCCATCTTGCGCTATACAGAGAAACGGCAACAAACCAACATCGCGATCATCTTCAGTATTTGCATCATCATCGTAACGCAATTTTTCTTATATTCGGATTCACTCATCAAGATTTCAATCAGCTTACTGAGTTACTTTATGGCCTTTAATTTTCTTGAGGCGCAATTGCCTTCCGTAATATCTCGCTGTGCGCCCGCTAACAACAAAGGGGCCGCGATGGGTGTTTATTCAAGTTGTCAATTTGTCGGTATCTTTGCCGGGGGATGTTTTGCGGGAGTTACTTTTCAACGGTTTGGTGCGACTGGCATTTTCGCAACAACACTAGGAATAGCCGTTATTTGGCTACTCCTAGCACTCATCTTATACCGAGCTCACGCTGAGCGTAGGTGTTATTAATTAGCTGCACCTGTGACGACATAAGCTTTGGTATAGGTTACACCACCTTTACTATACTGTAACGTACAACTGGCTTCCAAACCATTTGTAGCTGCAGCGGTATCAGCTGCTAGGTTATATTGACCCGCTACCGCGGCCCCCGCTGCAGCAAGCGTAACTGCTGGTGTAACTGCCGCAGCAACGTCAGAGCATTTGGCAACTTGAATACATTTATTGGCCGTGACAACTTGATCGACAGCCGCACAACCAGCATAGTTAATGGCGCTAGCACTTCCCAAGGAACCTGCAACACCATCAACCGCTGATTGGGCCGCGTTACCTTGTAAATCAATAAATCGAGGAATTGCAACTGCTGCCAAAATACCCAAAATGACGATGACCATGACGAGCTCGATCAAAGTAAAACCTTTTTGATTGCGTAGATAAGTATCCATATCCCACCCCTTATTTCAAGACGTTAACGTGTACATCTCCATTTTCAGTATAGATCATTATTGAACTATCCGGAATATCATTCTATTTGAATTCGCTGGCCATATTCCACATGGGTAAAAAAACACCCAATGCCAAAAGTAAAACAATGGCACCGACGATTAAGAGTAAAATGGGTTCAATTGACTCACTTAAATGAGTCAGATCATACACGAGCTCTCGTTGATAAAACTCAGCCACCTCTTCTAGTAATGTATCAATATTGCCAGACTCCTCACCCAATGAAATCATTTGAACCATCAGCGGAGGAAAAAGCTGTGTTTGTGAAATAGCCCCTGCAATCGTATTTCCACGTGCAACTAATTCTGACGTCATCTGAATTTTTTGAGCAAAATAAGCATCATCCGTTGACGATCCAACCAGATCGATGCCTTCAACGGCCGTCAAGCCTGCCCGTAATACCATTGCCAATAGTTTTGAAAAACGCGCTAATGTGATTCGATGCACAATCCAGCCCATCACCGGTATTTTAAGTTTGAATTTTGCCCATTGAACTTTGCCTTGAGTGGTTTTCACCCAATAGCGGAATACATGTATAATAAGAAACACACTACCCAAGACAATATACCAATAATTCAAAATAAATTCAGAGGTCGCCATTAAAATACGTGTTGGCAAAGGCAATGTTCCCTGAAAACTCTGAAATAACTGTGAAAAAGCAGGGATTACAAATGTATTAATAATTAGCAATGCAATTAAAACAGAAGTAATCACTATTTTAGGATAACGGAATGCTGACTTTATCTTCTTCTTTGTGTCTATTTCAAGCTCAACATATTCTGCTAAATAAAGAAAAACTCTATCCAACTGACCGCTGGTTTCACCCACTTTTACTAAATTGACAAAGAAATCAGAGAATATTTTAGGGCATTTACTCATGCCAATTGATAACGTCCGTCCCTGATTTAAAGTCATCAAGACCTCGTTTAAAGCGGCAACTAACTGCTTATTACGTGTTGTTTCACTGAGTCTTGTTATGGTGGTAATCAGTGGAATCCCTGCTTTTAACAGCGTATACATTTGCCGACAAAACATCTGTAATTCTTTATGCGGCACTTTTTTTTCAAAAAAAGCAGAAAAGGGGGAGGGGACCTGCTTTGTTTTTTGTACAGGAAATACAAGATGAATTTCGAGTGGGATGAGACGTTCCGATTGTAATTGATCAGCCAAAAATTCTGCAGAGCTCGCGTCCCGTTGGCCGATTATTTTTGCTCCCGTTTTATCCCGCGCAATATAATGAAACTCTGGCATAGCCATCTACCCAATTTTTGGTGAATTAGAAGTAACCTTATGATTGAGTTCAACGCCATTGAGCTCAGGTGGTTTAGCTTCATCATCGAGTTGTCCGACGATGTGAATCGCTTCATCGACAGACGTTATTCCTTGTTTTACTAAATTAAATACAGATTGAGCTAAAGGCTGGTAACTTTTGCAAGCTAAAGCCGCTTTGGCAAATTGAGTGATATCATTTAGTCGTAATGCGCTAATCATATCTTTATTCAATTCGAGCAGCTCATAAATACCAGTTCTACCGGAATAACCACGAAATCCACAATGCTGACAACCTTCTGCAGTTTTGCATTGAATAGTAGAAGGGTCAACCTGCATAGAATTTAACCAAAATAACTCAAGTTTGTCAGGTATGTGATCTTTAATACACACACGACATAAATTTCTCACTAACCGTTGACCGATAATGGCTTTCACAGCTGCAGCGACCATAAAGCCATCGGCTCCCATATCAATTAACCGCAAGGCCGAACTTAAAGCGTCATTCGTGTGCATGGTTGCAAGAACAAAATGTCCTGTAATTGCAGCGCGCATAGCAATCAGGGCTGTTTCTGCATCACGAATTTCTCCAACCATGATCACATCAGGATCTTGACGTAAAATAGCACGTAATACACGAGCAAAGGTGAGATCAATTTTTTCATTGATTTGGATCTGATTGACACGAGTGATACGGTATTCCACTGGATCTTC
>JAHFRX010000092.1 GCA_023266075.1 Legionellaceae bacterium
GCATAACCAGTGTTTTAGTTAAGCGATCAACAAACACCTGTGATTAAAGGTGATTTAATGATTATTGGTATTTAATCAAGAAATTTTCTTTACCTTTTTCTTGACAATTCACATAGCAGAATTGCTGGTAAGATTGCCTAAATAGAAGACTTAAGCTATATTTACCAGTAAATAATAAACACTGGATTTAGATATGCCTGATAAAAATCGTGCTATTTTTGAAAAAGCGGATTTTTTGCTCAATCATTTTCCTGCCTTAATGATTCTTGGCGTAAGACAAGTGGGCAAAACGACGCTTGCAAAGCAACTTCGCCCGAATTGGTATTATCTTGATTTAGAAAAACCACATGATTTTCAATTGATTTCATCTGATCCAGAGTTTTTTTTAAGTCGCCATCCAGATCAATTGATTTTAGATGAAGCGCAAGAATATAGTACTTTGTTTAAAATATTAAGAGGTGTTATTGATCAGAATCGCGCTCAAAAAGGACGTTTTATTATAACTGGGTCAAGTAGCCCTGACTTATTAAAACAAGCCTCTGAGTCTCTGGCTGGTCGGATTGCTATCATTGAGCTTAGTACTTTTAAAATATCAGAATATTATGATTATCCTTTAAGTGATTTCTATAAGATCTTTGAAACGACCTCATTAAATAAAGAGGCTCTTCCTGAGGGGAATCCGCCTTTAACACGTGAGCAAATTCATAAAATTTGGCTTTTAGGTGGTTACCCAGAAGCTATCACAGCAAAGTCCAGTATCATTTATTCACTATGGATGGAAAATTATCAAACCACTTATTTGTATCGTGATATTGCGAGATTGTTTCCTAGGTTAAACAAAGTTGCTTTTCAACGGTTTTTAACCATGCTAGGAGGACTTTCTGGGACCATTCTCAATCGCGCAGAACTTGCACGAATACTAGAAATCAGTGAACCCACTGTTAAAGAATACTTAGCCATTGCTGAAGGAACTTTTTTATGGCGACAATTACCTAGTTATGAAAAAAATATTAGCAAATCTATTGTAAAAATGTCAAAAGGACATCTCGCTGATACGGGTTTACTGCATCATATTTTAAAAATAACATCGCTAGACACCTTGTACGCACACCCCGTCGTTGGTCGTTCATTTGAAGGTTTTGTTGTGGAAGAAATGCTAAAGGGTTTGCAAGCAACGCTTTCAACCAATTGGGATTATCATTATTATCGAACACGTAATGGCGCTGAGATTGATTTGATCTTAGAAGGTTCATTCGGTGTTCTTCCTATTGAAATAAAATATGGTACTCAAATCAATTTACGTCAATTAAAGAGCTTAACTACATTTGTATCTGAAAATCGTTTGGCTTTTGGTTTGCTTATTAATCAAGGTGAGCGTGCAGAATGGATCTCTCCTTATATTTTTCAATTGCCGATTGGGTGGTTGTAAGATCGGATAATCAACATTTGTAAGTCCTGGCTGTGTTTTTTAGAGTGCGCCGCCGATAGCATAAAAGCCTAAAATTCGTTCGTGAAAAGTATATATACCTCAATGGCAACGTCAATGTGAGGTGCAACAAAATCCTCGAGACGTATCACTTCAAGTGCCGTAATGAGTTGTCGCTGTTTATTTGTTAATGAACCAATTTCATCTTCAATAGGGGATCGCTGGTTGGTTGTCCAAAGTCTAGTATTATTGTATAATGAAAAACATCAGCATGGGGTGCTAGTGGTCGAAGGTTCAAATCCTTCCGTCTCGACCAGCTTCTGAAGGTTCTTATCATTTACGGGGTACACTTAATCCAAAGTGAGCCTATCGAGGTTTTGTCATTATGCCACTCATCAATACAGCATGAATGACAAACAACTCATCCAGCCCTATATTAGAGATGAAGAAAACTAACTAACAATACAACTAAATAAGACCAAGACGGTTGTTGATGTGAAAAAATATAATACTTATTTTCTACAAGGTATGTTGTTTCTTATTCTCGCCCAGATTATGGTCGGCGTTAATATTGTATTTTCAAAATATGTGCTTTCATCAATCCCTATCCTTTTTATATTAGCGCTACGTTTTACATTGGCATCGATCATTTTATTACCATTGCATTGGCTAACACCTGCGAAAAAACTACCGGTGTATTCTTATTTTTCACAGTTAAAACGAAGAGATTGGTTTTTTATTTTTGCTCAAGCATTGTCTGCGGGGGTACTGTTTAATTTTCTTATATTATGGGGGCTACATTACACAGATGCTAATGTAGCTGGCATTATAACCAGTGCTTTACCCGCGATTATTGCTATTATGTCTTGGATAATTCTTGGCGAGAAAATATCGGGCAAGAAAGCCATTTGTGTGGGTTTTGCTACCCTTGGATTAGTTGTGACTGCATGCGATAAGCTTAGCGGCATCAAAGTGTCGCACTCTTTTTTAGGCGATGCGCTTGTTTTAGCATCACTTTTGCCTGAAGCAACGTATTATATTTTAAGTAAAATGCATGTTAACTCACTACCAGTATTTCTAATTCCTTCCGTGCTTAATGGGATTAATGCAATTTTATTATTATTTTGTCTGGGGTTTAGTGCGTGGGATGGTTTAAATATCCATGCTTTAGACTGGCTAGTTTTAATCATTCTAGGTTTAAGTTCCGGTCTTTTTTATGTTTTTTGGTATTTTGGTTGCCAGAAAGTTGATGGGGTTATGGCTTCCTTGTCGACAGCAGTGATGCCATTAGCAACAGTTATTATTGCTTGGATACTTCTGGGCGAGCAATTAACTATCGGGCAAACCGTAGGGATGGGGATGGTTATACTATCCATCGCGGCCTACGCAAAACGTTGAGGGGTATATGAAGCAGTACGCCTAAGAAAAATCAAAAGTGCCATCTGCACGTACAATCGGTTTTCACTTTGTGAAAAAATAACTGAGCAGGGACTATCCGGGAGAGACATAGATACCTCAAAACCTCGCTCCATGGGCATACAATGCATAAAAATAGCCTCTGGTCGCGCTTTTGACATCAGCGCCTCATCGACTTGAAACCTTTGGAATACCTCTTGAGAGACATTATCTTCAAATCCCATACTCACCCAAACATCCGTGTAAACCGCATGTGCATTGTACACAGCAGCCTCCGGCGTCGTATGTTTTTCAATGAATCCTGAGTAATATTGCTCACAATACGAGACAACATCAGCATGCGGTTCATGACCAACAGGGCAGCAATACTGCACCTTGACACCCATCAACGGCGCCATCAGCATCAAACTGTGCAGCACATTATTCCCATCTCCGATAAAACTTAGCGTCAAACCCTCCAAATCGCCGTAGTTTTCTTGCAATGTCAGTAAATCAGCCAAGGCTTGGCAAGGATGATATAACGCAGACAATGCATTGACGATGGGTATCGTCGCATACGTCATCATCGCCGATAATGCTTTATCTTCATGCGTTCGAATCACAACATAATCACAATACCCATTCAAAACCCTCACCATGTCTTCTGGTATCTCGGTTTTTCGTGTGTTCTGTACACTCTCCACCAAAAACCCGCCTAACCGTTCAACCGCGATGTGAAAACTCAATCGCGTTCGAAAGGAAGGCTTTTCCATCAACATCACTACTTTTTGATGAGATAGCGCACTTTGATAGGCGTTAGGATTTTTTTTTATTGTGGCAGCAAGAAAGAGAACCTCAGTAATTTCTTTTGCCGATAACTCCTTCCCTGTTAAAACATGCTTAACTTTACTGGGATGTTGAATATGTTGATATAATGTCTGCAATGGCTCAAGTAAACCGTTCTGATCTCGATGAATCAGACTTGATACTAACATCGAGGCTGCCTCTCGTGTTGATACATAAGGTAAATTGTGCATCAACGCGTAGCCAAGATACTGAGGATGGTTATCTAAAATAAATAACACATCTGGCTGATTATCTTTTTTTAAATCAAATAGTTGCGTCAACCCTGCTTCTTTCAGTTTAAAAATCCAACCATCTTTCACCTCAAAACCTGAAACAAAAAAAGTTTTACTCTGCGCAATATGGGTATACCCCACCGCCATTTGTGCTTTTAAAAAAGCCTCTCCCGGTGTTAGCCCTATTCCCATCACTTCACCCGTTGCCTTCATTTCAGGGCCTAGTGTGTAAGATGAAGATGTTAAAAAATGCTTAAACGGTAAAATGGCTTCCTTAACATAGTAATACGGTAGTTTCACGGGACTTAAACATCGTTGCGCTTTCAAAGTGTGATTGAGCATACATTGAACGGCAATCTCAACCAAAGGTAATCCAGTGACTTTGCACGCAAAAGGCAATGTTCGAGATGATCTCGGATTCACTTCAATCACATACACCTCTTTATCTTTTACGGCAAACTGAATATTCATCAAACCTTTTAGCTTCAGTGCTTGCGCAATTTTCTTAGATTGCTGATGAATAAGCTGTACTAATGCATTTGAAAGTCGATACGGTGGCGTCACACACGCAGAGTCGCCCGAATGAACACCAGCAGGCTCAATATGCTCCAACACAAGCGGCACAAAAACATCCTCACCATCACTCACTAAATCAACATCCACCTCAATGGCATTTTCTAAAAATAACTCAACCAAAATAGGATATGGATTTGTTTTAAAAATTGTCTGAATGCACTTTTTTAATTGACTCGATGTGGTCGCAACCTCCATATATCTACCACCTAAAATAAACGATGGTCTAATGATGACCGGATACTGTAACGAAGATATCAATGACTCATCCTGAGACTCCTTTTGAATGATGACATTATGAGGCTGCTTTAATCCTAACGTTTGTAAAAACGTCCTAAATTGATTTCTATCCTCCGTTAATGCCACAATTTCTGTGTTTAAACCAATGACAGAGACACCAGATTTCTCAAGAGCGGCTAATAAATTAAGTGGTGTTTGCCCACCAAACTGCAATGCAACATAATCTGGTTTCTCTTTCTCAATAAGATCTAGGATTTTTTCAAAGGTCAGCGGGACAAAATAAAGTTTATCTGAAACATCATAATCCGTCGAAACGGTTTCAGGATTACAATTCACCATCAGTGTATCAAAACCTGCTAAAGAAAATGCTGCAACCGCTTTGACACAAACATAATCAAACTCAACACCTTGTCCGATTCGATTTGGTCCACTACCCACGACCATCACTTTAGGATTTTTACTTACTTTTGTTTCACAATGTGTCTGATAAGTACTATATAAATACGCCGTGGTCGTCCTAAACTCCCCCGCACAAGTATCAATACATTTATACACAGGGAAAACATGTTGCGTTTGTCTGTAAGCTCGCACCGCATCTTCAGTACTATTCACAAGAGACGCAATACTCGCATCACTGAATCCATTTTTTTTCAATCTAAGTAGTGTTGATGGCTGAAGATCATGCAGTGCACAATGCGCGATACTTTTCTCCATACTCACAAATTGACTCATCTGCTGTAAAAACCACGGGTCAATGTATGTATATTGATGTAATACCTCGATGGACCAATCTCGTCTTAAACACTCCAACACCACCAAAATTGTCAGACTGGAATACTGCAGCAGCTTTTCTTTCAAATCTTCTTCTGTGAGCGTCACTAAAGCGTCTTGCGTACACTCAAGACTTGAAAACGCATATTGCAAACTTTCAATAAAAGTACTCCCAATCGCCATCACCTCCCCGACTGATCGCATTTTAGGACCGAGTGGGATCGATTCCGCATTAAATTTCTCATCATTAAATCGTGGGATTTTTGTAATCACATAATCAATACTTGGCTCAAATGATGCTGGTAATTGACCTTCTGTCATCTCATTGTGTAGCTCATCTAACGTAAAACCAACAGCCAATTTAGCGGCTATTTTAGCAATTGGAAAACCGGTTGCTTTAGAAACAAGTGCTGATGATCGAGAGACCCTTGGATTCATCTCTATCACGACCATACGACCATTCTTAGGATTCAAAGCAAATTGAACATTACTCCCGCCTGTTTCTACACCAATGGCTCGAAGCACTGAAAATGCCGCTTCTCGCATCATCTGATATTCAGGATCGGATAACGTTTGAATAGGCGCAACAGTTACCGAGTCTCCTGTATGAATGCCCAGAGGGTCGATATTTTCAACGCCACACACTACAATACAGTTATCATTTCTATCTCGCACGACTTCAAGCT
>JAHFRX010000006.1 GCA_023266075.1 Legionellaceae bacterium
TCTATCGTTTGCATCAATCGCTCAATGCACAAAGATACTTTAGGTAAATAATGCGTTGCAAGTTGAAATATAATGGTATCTTTATGCATACAAGGAGGATCAGAGAAAGGCTAGAAAAAGATTAACACAGACCCTAAGGCGTGTCATCTAATCGACGCGCAGAAGACAAAAAATCTTTCTTGTCTAAACCCATCGCTACCGCTAAGGCACCAGCAACATAAATTGATGAGTATGTCCCAACAATAATCCCAATCATCAATGCCAAAGCAAAACCATGAATTGTTTCGCCACCGTAAACAAATAATGCAACAACCACGCATAAGGTCAATACGGATGTCATAATGGTACGTGATAACGTTTGGTTAATAGACGTATTCATCATCTCAACAGCGGTTAAACGTCTCAATTTTACAAAATTTTCCCGCACCCTATCAAATACGACAATCGTATCATTCAACGAATATCCAATCACAGCGAGTAACCCTGCTAATGCTTTTAAATCAAATTCAATACGAAATAAAGCAAATAAACCTAAAATAAATACAGGGTCATGAATTAAAGCAACAGCTGAACTAAATGCTAAGCGATACTCAAAGCGAAACGCGATATAAATCATTGTCGCTATCAAAGAAACAAGAATTGCCAAGGCACCTTTTGTAGCAAGTTCCGCACCTACTTGAGGACCAACAAAATCAACACGTTGTTTTGTTGCACCTGCTAGCGCTTGCATAATCGGCTCGACCATCGTTGCTTGATCTAATCCTCCTCTAGGAGCGATACTAATCAGAACATCATTTGAACTACCATACTGAATAACTTGTGCTTCTTTAAAACCAATCGAATACAATTGATTACGAATAGCATCGATATCCGCAGCATGCGGGTAAGTCACCTCAATCTGCGTACCACCCGTAAAATCAAGCCCCCAATTTAAACCGTTGATAAGAAGTGCTGCGATTGAAATTATAAAAATCAAGCCAGATAATAATGCGGTCCATTTTCGAGCGCCCATAAAATCAACATTTGATTTAGGATTAAAAAACTCCACCCCACCTCTCCTTAAAGACCAATAGATAATTTTTTAATATGTTTTCGATGGCCATAAATTGCATTTACTATCGCACGTGTATAAGTGACACCCGTGATCATCGATGTCAAGAGACCTATCGTTAACGTGACAGCAAAACCTCGAACAGGCCCAGTGCCAACGGCAAACAAAACAACACCCACAATAAAAGTTGTCAAGTTTGCATCCAAGATTGTTGCAAATGCACGTTCATAGCCCGCATAAATAGCCGCTTGTACAGACATACCTGCACGTAGCTCCTCGCGGATACGCTCGTTGATCAGCACATTCGCATCTACAGCCATACCCACAGTCAAAACAATCCCTGCAATTCCAGGCAACGTCAGTGTTGCACCGAGCATCGACAGTAATGCGCATAAAAAAATTAAATTTAACAACAAAGCAACATTCGCAACTAATCCGAAAAACCGATAATAAATCAGCATAATCATCAGAATCAGTCCCATGCCCACTGCAAGAGACACCATGCCACGATGAATATTTTCTTTACCCAAAGAAGGACCAACAGTACGCTCTTCAACAGGGTAAATCACCGTGGGCAAGGCTCCTGCGCGTAGTAACAGCGCAAGATTGGTTGCTTCTTTTGAAGAAGTGATCCCAGTGATTTGAAATTGACTACCCAAGGCACTGTTAATTACAGGTGCACTAATCACATGCTCTTCACGATGAGCAATCGGCTGTTTACTTTTATCATCAGAAACTTCTGTTTTTGATTCTACATATACAATTGCGAGACGCCGTCCTACATTATCACGCGTGACTTTCGTAAAAAATGATTCTCCACCACCGCCCAAGTGAATCGATACAGAGGGTGATGCTGTTTCAGAGTCAAATGTTGACGTAGCACTGGTGATCGAGTCACCATTTAAAACCACTTGACGCTTTAGAATGATCGGATATCCGTTCATCATGTAAAGCTTACTACCTAAAGGGACAACACCTGTTTTTTGAACTTGTGATACATCACTATCTTGATCAACCAAATGAAACTCTAATGTTGCCGTCCCTCCTAAGATTTGCTGAGCACGTGCCGCATCTTGAATCCCCGGTAAATCAACAGCAACACGTGTTGCACCCTGTTGCTGCACAACAGCTTCACCAACGCCTAATTCATTGACGCGTTTTCGCAAAATGGTCATCGTCTGCTCAATTGTATTTTGCCGAATACTATCAAGCTCTTGAGGAGATAAAGACAGACTGATACTTAAATTGGAACTATCGACATCAAGCAGTAGATTAGGATATTTATCCTGCAACACGACTTGTGCTTTTGTCACTAACGCTTCCGATTTAAAATGAATCAAGAGTCCAACGTTGGGTTTAATACTTAATCCTGAGTAACGCACACTGACCTCTCGTAGTGTCTGTCCGATACTCTTCATCAATCCTTCATAACGTCTGTTTATCACGCTATCAATATCAACTTCCAATAAAAAGTGTACACCACCTCGCAAATCTAAACCTTGCTTCATCGGCTCGGCCGCAAGTCGATTTAGCCAATGTGGTGTGGATGGCAATAAATTAAGTGCAATCGTGTACTGATTTTTAAAAGCATTTTTTAAGACATCACGCGCATGTAATTGCGTATCTGTTGATGAAAAACGTATTTCTACCTGCTCGTCAACCTTGTTTAGCGATGTATAAGGCAGATGTGCTTCATTCAATAAACGCTCAATTTGTTTATCTAAATTGACCAAATTCTCTGAGTTCATTGCAGAAATCTGTAGTGCAGGTACTTCGCTATACAAATTTGGTAAGGCATAGACCAACCCAATAAGTGCTAAGCCTACGAGCAACATGTTTTTCCATAACGGATATTTATTCTGCATACATCGTCCTATAACGCTTTGATTGTTCCCTTCGGCAGCACCGTACTCACCGCTTGTCGTTGTAGATGAACCTCAACACCATCAGCAAGACTTACCTTGATAAATTGCTCGTCAAGATGGATTACTTTTCCCAGAAAGCCACTGTTTGTGACGATTTCATCTCCTTTTTGAAGTTTTGAAACTAAATTACGATGCTCTTTAGCTCGCTTATTTTGCGGACGTATCAGCATCAAATAAAACAGAACAAAAATGACCGCAATCATCACCATGGAAAAAGTCCCGTCTGTCTGCGCAGGTGCTGCAGCGGTCGCGGTATCGGCAAATACATCACTGATTAAAAAACTCATTATCACTCCTCATTCATCTTATATGGCGAAAGATGATAACGATATTTATTCCTCTCGTAAATGTATATAATGGAATAAATATCCATTCAGTTTAAAGCAACTCATGAAACAACCCCTTTCCTTGTTGATTGCACAAATCAATTCAACCGTCGGAGATATCTCGCTTAACACAAAAAAAATCATAGAGATCATCGCACGATCGCAAGAAACACATGATGTTATTATTTTTCCGGAGCTCGTACTCTCGGGTTACCCACCAGAAGACTTGCTATTTCATCCAGAATTTTATGCTCAAATAAATACAGCGTTACAACAAATTCAAACGATCACAACGCATTGCCATATCGTTCTTGGTCATCCACATGCAGAAGATAACCATATTTTTAATCGTGCATCTGTATTTCATCAACAACAATGTGTATTGACTTACGATAAATATCACCTTCCAAATGATGGCGTGTTTGATGAAAAACGCTATTTTATTGCAGGACCTTTAAGTGCCAAAACTTTTTCAGTCAAAGGGCACCGACTTGGAATTTGTATTTGTGAAGATTTATGGCAACCTGGTCCTATTGAAAAGCATCTTGAAAATAAAACGGAGCTCCTCATTCTTATCAATGCATCCCCTTTTGATATTGAAAAACTATCAGAGCGCGAAACGCATTTGATACGCTATGCAACACAGGGCATGGCGATGGTTTATGCCAATTTAGTTGGTGGACAAGATGAGTTGATCTTTGATGGTCAATCTTTGGTTTTTGATGCAGCCGGTAAATTAAGCGCTCGCTTACCCGCATTTAAAGAATCCCTTCATACCATCAATTACACCTCAAATCAACATATCAAAGGCACGCTCGCCCCACTCCTGTCTCGAGAGGCCATATTATATCAAGCACTCTGTTGTGGATTACGTGATTATGTCCATAAAAATGGTTTTAAAGACGTCTTAATTGGTGTCTCCGGTGGTATTGATTCTGCGTTAACACTTGCGATTGCTGCAGATACACTCGGACCGCTGCATGTACATGCTGTTTTAATGCCCTCAAGATACACAGTGGCGATAAGCAATGAAGATGCACTCGCCGAAATCCATGCGCTTGGTGTGCATGTTGACTCATTTTCCATTGAGCCTGTATTTGAAGCGATACTGGCGTCGCTACAAACTTCTTTTGAAAATAAACCGCCAGATCTCACTGAAGAAAACATTCAGGCAAGAATTCGTGGACTGTTTTTAATGGCGCTTTCCAATAAAACAGGAAAACTTGTCTTAACAACCAGTAATAAAAGCGAACTGGCTGTAGGCTATGCGACACTGTATGGCGACATGTGTGGTGGATTTAGTGTGCTCAAAGATATTTTCAAAACAGAGGTCTATACGCTTGCTCGATATCGAAACCAAATGAGCGCAGTTATTCCGATGCGTGTACTCGAAAGACCACCCAGTGCAGAACTTCGTTTTGATCAAACTGATCAAGACAATCTCCCTGATTATGATACCCTTGATAAAATTTTATCGCTCTACATCGAGAAAAAACATAGCGCTTCTGAAATTATTGCACTAGGATTTAACAATGACATCGTACATCGCGTCTTAACACTACTCGTAAGAAATGAATACAAACGCCAACAAGCGGCTCCTGGTGTAAAGGTATCACCACTCGCATTTGGTAAAGACTGGCGTTACCCCATCACTTCTGGCTTTCGATCACAATGAGCATCAATCCTCTCCACCAATCTTGTGAAACACTCACTGGCGTAGGTCCTGCTTTAGCCAATAAACTTAAACAATGTAACATTCATACACTCCAAGATCTGATTTTTCATCTTCCTTACCGATATGAAGATCGTACGCGTATTACACCCATACAAGATTTAAGAGTAAATGACTGCTGTGTTGTCGTGGGGAAAATTAGCCAAGTTCAAGTCAATTACCGAAAGCGCATGATGCTCACCTGTTTATTGGAAGATAAAACCGGCTTTCTAAGATTACGATTTTTTCATTTTAATAAACAACAAGTAGCTAACCTACAAGCATCTTCGTTGATCAAAGTCTTTGGTGAAGTGAAACATTTTTCGAATCAGCTGGAAATAGTACATCCTGAATATCAATTATTACAAGACAATACACCGTGTCTCGTTGATGAAACATTAACACCTATTTATCCCAGTACTCATGGTTTGCGACAAACACGACTAAGACAAATCATTCAACAAGGCTTAAGTATCTGCCAACCGCATCTGCATGAATTAGAATGGATGAGCGAAGAAAAGCGCTCGCTACTTCATCTCCCCACACTTGCTGAAGCACTTAACACCTTACATCAACCTTTACCAACAATTTCATTTGCAACTTTAGAAAACGGCTCACATCCATCCTTAAAACGCTTAGCTCTGGATGAAATCATGGCAAAACGTTTAAGCATGCAATTTGCACGAGAACAGTGGAACACACGAGAGGCACCTCTTTTTCATTATAATAAAACACTGATCGAGTGTTTTATTCAGTCTTTACCGTTTCAACTGACAGCAGCGCAACAACGTGTCTACAATGAAATCCATCAAGATTTAATACGCGATAGACCGATGCTTCGCTTAGTTCAAGGAGATGTTGGCGCGGGAAAAACTGTTATTGCAGCATTAAGCGCATTAGAAGCCGTCTCGGCTGGATTTCAAGTCGCCTTCATGGCACCTACAGAATTATTAAGCGAGCAACATACGCATACTTTTCAGCGTTGGTTAACACCATTCAACATTCCTGTTTTTCGCTTATGCGGCACGATGAAAACACGCGAGAAAAATATTGTACTATCGGCACTTCAAGAAGATAAACCTTGTATCGTCATTGGCACACATGCATTATTTCAAGAAAACGTTCTTTTTCATTGTTTAGGGCTCATCATTATTGATGAGCAACATCGTTTTGGTGTTGAACAACGCTTACGGTTACAGCAAAAAGGAGCACAACAACGCATACCACATCAACTCATGATGACGGCAACACCCATCCCTAGAACACTTGCAATGACGCAATACGCACATTTAGATCTCTCAATTATCGACGAATTGCCGCCGGGTAGAACACCCATTATCACGACCGTGATGAGTCAAGAAAAACGCCCACAGATCATCGAGCGCTTAGACCATCTTTTTTGTCTTAAAAGACAAGCTTATTGGGTCTGTACGCTCATTGAAGAATCTGAAAAATTACAATGTATCGCTGCAAGTCAAAGTGCCGAGATTCTAACTAAAGAGCTGCCCAATGCACGTGTTGCACTCATTCATGGTCGAATGCAATCCAATGAAAAAGAAGCAATTATGAATGCATTTACATCAGGCGAGTTAGATTTGCTAGTAGCGACAACAGTTATCGAAGTGGGGGTTGATGTCCCTAATGCAAGTTTAATGATTATTGAAAATGCAGAGCGATTAGGCCTATCACAACTTCATCAACTTCGTGGTCGTGTTGGACGAGGTAACGCTCAATCACATTGCGTTTTGTTATACCAAACTCCTCTCTCTCAAACGGCAAAAACACGTTTATCATTAATACGAGACACAAATGATGGATTTATCATCGCAGAAAAAGATTTATATCTGAGAGGATCAGGTCATTTATTGGGTACACAACAAACAGGATATCGAACTTATAAAATCGCAAATTTTCCACGTGACACACCACTACTGACGATTGCCTCAGAGGAAGCATGGCACCTATTTCATCAAAACAAGTCGCTTGCAAAGCTTCTTGTTTCTAGATGGCTCGGTGCTTGTGAGATATTTTTCCAAGTGTAAGTCATGCTCGTACAGAGCGAACACGTAGCACTGCTCATGAGATTCATTTTAATGATCAACGTTGATTGTTTATTTAAGGTTTATTAAAGATATACAATTGAGTTAGAATGTTCACTTGGTCATCATTCAATGAGTGTTTCATGTCCGTTTCGCGCCGTGCTGGTTGGTTTATTTGGTTAATTGCGTCTACATTTTATGCTTACCAATATGTGTTACGCATCATGCCGAGCGTTATGCTGACAGACATCAGTAAACAATTTCATATTGATTCCGCAGTATTTGGACAGTTTTCTGGGATCTACTATATTGGATATGCATTAATGCATTTACCTATTGGGATATTGCTTGATAAGTATGGTCCAAAACGTATTATTTCACTCTGTATATTACTGACGACTGTTGGCACGTTGCCGATTATTTTTTCGACGCACTGGATTTATTTAGTCTTAGGAAGAGGTTTAATTGGCGTTGGTTCTTCTGCTGCTATTTTAGGCACATTTAAAATTATACGACTCGCTTTTCGGGAAAAACTTTTTCCAAGAATGCTCAGTATGTCCGTTACGATAGGTCTCTTGGGTGCAATTTATGGTGCAGGCCCAGTGAGTTACTTATGCTCGATTTGGCATTATAAAACAGTTGTTGCTCTTTTTGTCATTATCGGTGTGATGTTATCAATTTTGACTTATTGCATCGTTCCTGAAATTAAATCGACAAAATCTGATCGCGTTTTGCACAATGTTAAGATTGTATTGACACATCCTAAAGTCCTTCTATTATGTTGCTTTGCAGGTCTGATGGTGGGTCCATTAGAAGGCTTTTCAGATATTTGGGGGCCACAGTTCCTCATGGTTGTTTATGGCTTAAATAAAACGACGGCAAGCTACCTCCCCTCGATGATATTTCTGGGTATGTGTTTTGGCGCGCCGATTTTAAGCCTAATTGCTGAAAAAACAGGCTACTATTATGGTGTTATCATTGCATCTGGAATATTTATGCTCTTAACTTTCACCGCATTGATTACTATCACATTGTCACAAACAATGATCATCGGTTGTTTTATCATCGTCGGGATTTGTTGTGCTTATCAAATCCTTGCTATCTATAAAGCATCGACTTATGTTGATGAACATTTAGTCGGCTTAACTACAGCTGTCGCTAACATGGTCATTATGAGCTTTGGTTATTTCTTTCATAGCATCATTGGACTGGTGATTAACTCTTATACAGCACTGTCATTATCTGAGGCCTTTAAGCATGGAATCAGTGTGATCCCATGCACACTTGCATTAGGTAGCTTAGGATTTATTTATTTGGCAATAAAAGAACGTCGAGATCCAGCGCTACCGAACGCGCATATTTAAAAATTGCCATGGATCCTCTTCATCCAAGCATTCTTTAAATAATCGTTTTCGATTATCAAGGGGCGTCCAGTTCGTATAAACGCCCTTTACAAGTCCAAGGTAAGGTGAGGCATAAGCCAAAATCATATGATGATCAAGATCTTCTGGTTCAACGATTCCAGCATTGGGATAAAGAATCGCCCACTTCATCGCACCAAGCACACCGGCTGCCACTTGTAAGCTCGTTGCATTATTGTATGGTGCTAATTTTTTAGCTTCATCTACATTTAATACTGAACCAAACCAGTAAGCACCTTTAGCATGTCCCATTAATAAAATACCTAGCTCATCAGCACCGTCAACATCATCTAACATCAAATAAGTATTGTCTTGTGCTTTATACTCGCGCTCTACTAACTCAATGAGCGACAACTTCGTTTGTGGTGAAACAGAATAGGCATAATGCACTGTTGGACGATAAATAATCTTTTCCTCGGCATGTACCGTTAAGTAGTCTGCAATTGACATGGCCTCCGCGTGCGAGATTAAATAACCATGTGTTGGTCCACTCGGTGTCCATGTTCGAACCAACACGGACGCTCCGGGACGATCGAGGTATATTGCACATTGAGAACCCGCCGTATGCATTTTGGCCTCATCTGGCCAATGTCGCTCATGCGTTCCCCAGCTGAGTTCTGCAGGTTGTATCGCTTCCGATACCAAGCCATCGATAGACCATGTATTAAAAAAAGTATTATCTTTCTTTATACAACGACTTATCTGAGTATCACGCTCAGCAATATGAATAGATTTTATTCCCAATAATTGTGCTAAATTCGCCCAATCCTGCTGTGTACTTGGTGTATTTAGCTTAAGTTGATTATCTTGCGCTAAATTAACCAACGCTTGCTTCACAAAATGCGATACTAACCCCGGATTTGCACCATGTGTGAGTATTGCTGTTGGACCTTTCTTGTCTAACTGCATCACACTTTCTCTCAATGCATAGTTTGTCCGCTCTTCAGAAGTAAGAGAAGCATCGTTATACAGCCCCTCCCAAGGTTCAGTACTCGCATCTAAATATAACGCTTTTCTTTCCTTACAAAAAGATATCAAATGGTAACTGGATATCCCCGTTGATAAATTCAATAAAAAATCACCTTGCATCAAATAGCGGCTCAGTATCTCAAGATAGTTATATGGGTCAATTTTTATTCTTTCAAAACGTATACCCAAGGTATTCGCAACTTCAGCTTCAGCAGCTGTTTTAGAAATAATCAGGATATGCTGAGGGGCTATTTTCAAATCGTTTAATAGCAAAGGTAAAACCGCTTGTCCAACACAGCCAAATCCTAAAAAAACAACGTTCCCTTGAAAACTCATTGACATACACTCCATGTAACACTGTGACGGCAGATTTTCATTTTGTTATACAATCAAAAACAATCCCCTGGGCAAAATGTAGCGCATCCCCCCAATTAATCGTATTGGTCTGTCGGCGCATATACGCTTTCCAGGCATCAGATCCAGACTCACGTCCTCGCCCAGTTGCTTTTTCACCACCAAATGCGCCACCAATTTCAGCACCCGAAGTCCCAAGATTAATATTAACAATCCCACAGTCACTTCCTGTGCAAGATAAAAATTGCTCCGCATGTTTCAATTGCTCTGTAAACAGTGCAGAAGATAAGCCTTGCGGAACCTCATTATGAATGGAAATCGCTTCATCAAGCGTTTTATAACTAAAAATAAATAAAATAGGCGCGAAAGTTTCTTCAAAAACTATCGCAGCATCATGAGGAACATCTACAATCAACGTCGGTGAGACAAAGTAGCCAGAGCCTTTCAATACACGCCCACCAAACACAATTTTACCACCCAAAGCCAGGCTCTCTTGCACAGCACGTTCAAATTGTTGAATTGCTTTTTTGTCGATTAAAGGACCCATATGATATTGATCATCCAATGGATCACCTATCTTCAGCTGGCTGTATGCGTCCTTTAGTTGGCGCACAGCCTCTTCAAAAATATTTTCATGAATAATGAGACGACGTGCAGTCGTACAGCGCTGACCTGCCGTGCCTATCGCTGAAAAAAGAGTCGCTGGGATCGCTAAACGTAAATTTGCAGAAGCATCCAAAATGATCGCATTATTTCCTCCCAATTCTAGAATACTTTGGCCTAAACGACCTGCAACGCGTGTTGCCACCTGTTTCCCAACACGTGTTGAACCTGTAAACGAAATCAAAGGTACATGCCTATCTTCCAATAAAATCTCTGAAATAGCATGATCTTCTGTAATCAACAGCGAGAAAATGTTAGGCGCGCGATTCTCTTTCAAAACACTCATGCAGCATTGATAGATAGCAATCGCGGATAAAGGTGTTTTTGAAGAGGGTTTCCAAAGTGTCACATTACCACAAATAGCACTTAAAAAAGCATTCCAAGCCCAAACAGCTACTGGGAAATTAAAAGCCGTAATAACACCGACGAGGCCTAATGGGTGCCATTGCTCATACATACGATGTAGCGGTCTTTCAGAGTGCATGCTTTGGCCGTACAGCATACGAGATTGCCCTACGCAAAAATCTGCCATATCAATCATCTCTTGTACCTCGCCCAATGCTTCTTGGTAGATCTTTCCCATCTCAAGTGAAATTAATAATGCAAGATCTTTCTTTTTATCTCGTAATTGATGACCAATTTGACGAATTAATTCACCTCTAATCGGTGCAGGTGTGCTTCGCCATTGTTGAAATGCATGCAAAGAGCCTTCGATGAGCGTTGTATAATCATCTCTTGAACACGTAGCAATGGACGCAATGGGTAAGCCTGTTGTCGGGTTATAAGACACCAATGCGTCTTGATTTGACGTATTTTGCCACGTAGTGCCTAAATAGGCTGATGCATTGCATGGTTTGATTGCGCACTTTTCCAAGATAGACGGTGTCATGCAGTCTCCTCTTGATAATATTGCCCAAATCGATTATTCAGAAAATCATGCAAAGAAAACATTTCTTGAAAGATAAGTCCTTGATAAGCTGTGGGTTTAGCTAAAACCAAATCCATCACCGCACAAACACTTGATGCAGTACAAAGCTGTATAGCAGACCATGCTAATCCACTAATGGATTGAGGCATTATTTTTTTAACATAACTTTTTTCAACAAACTCGCCTTGAAGCTGCCCCTCAACCGACACGTAAATCACCACCATATCTTGATAAGTTTTGGGCATGGCTCGCTCCAAAATACGTTTTAATGTATCTCGGTCGCTATTCAATTTTAAGGTGTCCATTAAAAACCGCATTTTTTCACAATGACCGGGATAACGTATCGTTTTATAAGACAAACGCTCAATTTTTCCACGATAAAAATGTGCTAAATTTCCTAAGCCACCTGAGGTGTGAAATGCCTCATAAGAAACACCTTGGATTTCAATGGTTTCTAAACCCTCCAGTGGACTAAAAAGGCGTAACTCACCATCATGCAGTCCATAACAAGGATTACCATATTCATTGATCAAACCATCTGTTGACCAGGTCAAAGAATAATGTAAAGCATTACTCGTACATTGAGGAAGAGCGCCTACTCTTAGTTTTGCTTGAAAACAATTATCAAACTGAGTCATTAAATGATTGGCTACAATACTCACAAAACCAGGCGCAAGACCGCATTGCGGTACAACAGCAGCCTTTGAGCTCAACGCTAACTGTCTCACACGCTCACTCACAGAAGTATCTTCCGTTAAATCAAAGTAATGGATATGCGTCGAAACTGCAATATTGGCAATATGAATATTTAAGAAATAAGGCAGACTTGAAATGACCGCCTCAATACCCTGTGTTTGAACATATTGAATCACTTCGGATTCATTTTTCACATCTAATGAAACGGTTGCAAGGTCAGGAAACTCTGTTAATAACCGAGAAATATCCGATGATTTAAAATCAACATCCAGAAGATAAACTTTAAAATCACCCGTATTTGCTAAAAGACAAGCAATCAAACTTCCGATCTTCCCAGATCCTGCCACTAAAACATGGTGCATATCTGCCTAATCTCCCTGTAGGCATTTTTTTTTACTCTATCCTAAAGCATATGTCTTTGGCAACAATAACCAATATTGTCCTTCATTTTTCATTTTACCGGCAATCTCCGTTGCATGTTTTCCTGCACCCCAATAAATATCGCCTCTAACAGCTCCTCGAATTGCACCACCGGTATCTTGCGCTATCATTAATCGATTAAAAGGATGCGTTGCATTCGTGTGCTCATCAGGACGCATTGTGTTGAGCCATACAGGTAACCCTAAAGGCACGTAATTTTGATCAACAGCCAGTGAATATCCTGGTGTTAATAGCAAGCCCTGTGAGCCTAATGCACCTTTTTGCTCTAACACTCTAAAAAACACAAATGATTTATTCTGATGAATAATCTTCTCCATTTCTTCAGGATGTGTCTCAAGATAAGTGCGAATTCGTTGCATTGAAGCAGTATCTTTCGTCATTACACCTTTTTCAATGAGCACTCGACCAATTGCTGTGTAAGGCGCACCATTGCCGCCAGCATATCCCAGGACAAGCTCTCCTCCGTCCGGCAACTGGAGTGTTCCTGAGCCTTGAATTTCAATAAACAATCGGTCAATCGGACTCTTAACCCACGCTATAATCGATGATTTCCCGAGTACAGCACCTGCATCAATTTCAGAACGCGTATAATATGATACGAATCGACTATCTTGTATTCGACCCACCAAAGTACGATTGGGTAAAGCCTCATCAAAATCTCTCAAACGAACAGCAACACGATCACGAGGTAGTCCATAAATTGGAACTTTATATGCTTCAGTCGCCTGAAAACTACCGTCAAACGTCGGGAAATAATATCCAGTAAACAGGCCTTTCATTGGCTGACCATTATAATAAGTCACCGGTTTAAACCAAGTTTCAAAAAAAACACGAACTTTGGCGGGTGAGTCTGTTTTTAAGCTTAAGGCTTTTTTGCAAATAGGATGCCAATCTTTGGCTTCTATTTTGATGAGATCATTGCCAACACGTGCCTTAGGATCTTGCCTTAAAAAAGATTGACAAGAGGCTTGGAAAGCACGTAATGAAACGAGGGGATTTGCCTTATCCCATCCCGGTAATTTAGAAAATGGTATTTCTTTTATCTCAATGGTTCGTACTAACGATGTTTCAGGTTTGTATTGAGCGGTCAACCAAGGACCATGAATCACAACACCTACAATCAATAGCGTTGCATAAAAAAGAATATCATGAACTCTCATCGCCTATTTACCACATATTAATCTAAATGATCATAATACATAAAAGTTAATCATTTTTCAATCTATCTAAATGCCACATAAAATTATCTAGCTTATTAATTAGTCTTCATGTAGAATGTTTATCGCGCTTAGGACTTCGTCAAGCGCTCAGACATTGAGCCAATTTAACTAAAATAAGGAAGTTATGATGAACGTCACAGATACAATCAACACTCAAGGTGCTATTACTCATCAAGAACAGGGTCTTCAAGATTTAGTCTATAGCATAGTCACACGTTTTTTGTCTGAAAACAAGAACAAATCTATCGGTGATCTCTACGACATGATCCTATCAGAAGTAGAACCACCACTGCTCCAAGCAGTGATGGAAAAACGTCGCGGAAATCAATTACAAGCAGCAAAAATGCTCGGCATTAGCCGTGGCACGATTCGTAAAAAACTCTTACGTTACTTTGGTACTAAATATTTTCGTCTTACTGACGAGTAGTCAATCATTTTGAAAGATAATCAGCACAGCACTCCATATCAAATGAAGTGCTGTGCTAGAGTGCCTCAAAAACTGCCGCAGCACCCATCCCTGTACCAATACACATGGTCACCATACCGTATCGACCCTTCATGCGTCTTAATCCATGTAAAAGTGTTGCCGTACGAATGGCACCTGTAGCGCCTAGCGGATGGCCTAATGCAATAGCACCGCCCAAAGGATTAACCTTGAGAGGGTCGAGTTCCAAAGACTGAATCACGGCCAAAGCTTGTGCTGCAAAGGCCTCATTCAGCTCAATCCAATCGATTTGATCCAGTGTTAACCCTGCTTTTTGAAGCGCTAAAGGCACGGCATGGACTGGGCCTATCCCCATAATTTCTGGTGGTACACCGACAACAGCAAAACTCCTCAACCGTCCCAATGGTTTGAGCTGATATCGCTTAACCATCTCTTCATTGGCCAAAAATGTCATTGCAGCGCCATCGCTTATTTGAGAGCTATTCCCTGCTGTAACCGTTCCGATTCGTGCGAATACAGGTTTTAATTTTGAAATCATCTCGTACGATGTGTCTTGTCTAGGTCCCTCATCTTGTGTGATAACTTTCTCATCATGAAAGGCGGCAGCCGTTTTGATATCAAAGCTTCGCTGCATTATCGTAAATGGAGAAATTTCAGCATCAAAATAACCATTTTCTTGCGCTTTAAGTGCACGCTGATGACTTTCTACGGCAAATAAGTCTTGCTGCTCACGTGAAATCTTCCATTGTTTCGCAACAATTTCAGCGGTAATCCCCATGCCATAAGCAATTGCAATATGATCATTTTTAAAAATATCAGGGTTAATACAATAACGATTTCCACCCAGTGGCACTTTAGACATACTTTCCACGCCACCTGCAAAAGCAAGCGAATACTCACCTTGTGAAATTGCATTTGCAGCAATTGCAATACTTTGAACACCAGAGGAGCAAAAACGATTAATCGTCATCGCGGGAAGGCCTTGCGGTAAATTGGCAAGCAAGGTCGCGATACGTGCAATATTCATGCCTTGCTCAGCTTCAGGCATCGCACAACCGACAACAACATCACCAAGAGCCGTCATATCAACATGAGAATATCTATCTTTCAAAATTTTGAGTGTATGTACTAATAAATCATCAGGTAATGTATTTTTAAAAACACCTCGTGTCGCTTTCCCAACGGGTGTTCTCACTGCATCAACGATATAAACATTTGTCATCACGACTCCTAATTACGTAAAGGCTTTCCTGTCTCGAGTATGTGGTTAATGCGTGCTTGTGTTTGTGATGTATCGACTAAAGTCATAAACGCATCGAGCTCAAGCTTCATCAAGTAATCTTCATTGACCAATTCACCATAATTTACATCTCCACCACCAATCACATAGAGCAACTGCTTTGCTAAGAAATAATCATGTGCACTCATAAACTCCCCTTCAAATAAATTTACAAGTTTGGCTTGAATTTTTGCTTGTATATCAATACCGCCCGCTTTAAACAATACCGGTCTGGGTGGTAAGTAATTTAATACATTGAGTCCACGAACACATTGCAGTGCGCCATACAGGACCTCATCCGTATTCATTAAAATTAAATCCGATGATTGTAAATATCCACGCTTGTTTGCATCAACAGCGCTGCTCGTCACAGTACCCATCAATGTTTGCTCAAAATATTGCTGTAGCAAACGAGCGTGCTCATCTTGACTGTCATGACATGCCGCACGCCTCGCCCACTCCTTACATCCACCACCGGCAGGAATTAAGCCAACGCTCGTCTCAACTAAACCTGGATAAGCCTCAAAAGCACTCACAACACGATCACAATGCATCATAAGCTCACATCCACCGCCCAGTGCCTGACCTCTTAAGGCCGCTACAACCGGGATAAAACTATAACGAAGCGCAGACATCATTTGTTGAAACTGCATAATAATTTCTCGTAACCGTGCTGTCTCATGCCGTGCGAGACACTCAGAAACCATTTTTAAATCAGCACCAGCACTAAAAAGAGAAGGGTTTGTTTGATAAATGATTAACCCTTGATAGCGTGATTCTGCTAAATGTAATGCCTCCTGTAGCCCCTCTAATACTGCTTCATTTATCGCATTAGCTTTCGTCTTAAAAGAAACCACAGCAACATCCTCAAGTGACATTACTGCAACACCTTTATTTTCATACACTACCGGGTGCTGTTGTGATAATTGACGCTGATAAACAGGTAACGTACGCTTAACATCTGTTTTATAAAAGCTATCGAGCTCATCAAGCCATGATGGTAACGGTGTTTGACTGATGGATTGATGCGCCTCTATTCTCGTTACTATTTTTCCCAACAAAAATTTGACACCTGATTTTTGCCAAATCTCGAAAGGCCCTTCTTTCCAACCAAATCCCCATTGCATCGCCTGATCAACATCATGTGCAGAATACGCAATCTCATGTAAATGATACGCTGCATAATGTAATAGATCGGTAAAATAAGCACTTAAAAATTGTGCTTGCTTATCTTGAGACTCAAATAAACGTGCCATGAATGTTTTTTCAGGTTCACTTAAAATTGCCTTTAATTCAGTTGAAGCCTCGCCTTTCAATGCACGATATTGTCGCGTTACAACATCGTAAACTTCAATGGTTTTATCTACTTTTCGATATAACCCGCCACCTGATTTTTGACCCAATTGACCAACGTTAATCAGCTCGATCATCCAATCAGGCAGAACATAGCGTCCACGCCAGGGATCATTCACTAAAGCCTCTTTCATGGTATGAACCACGTGCTTCATCGTATCCAGCCCTACAACATCAATTGTGCGATAGGTTGCAGATTTAGGACGGTTTAACAAAGCACCCGTGATGGCATCCACTTCATCTATCGCCAATCCAAAACGCTCCGCATGATAAATCGTCGCTAGCAAAGAAAATACGCCGATACGATTTGCAATAAAATTTGGCGTATCTTTAGCACGAATCACACCTTTACCTAAAAACCGAGTTAACCATGTCTCTAACTCATCGAGTAACTCCGGTGACGTCAAAGCAGTAGGAATCAATTCAGCCAAATGCATATAACGTGGTGGATTAAAAAAGTGCACACCACAAAAACGCTGACGATGATTTTCTGGCAACGCATCACTCAATTTTTGCATACTTAAACCCGAGCTATTACTCACCACAACACTGTGTGGATTAAGATAAGGTGAAATTCGATGAAAAAGAGATTGCTTCAACTCCAATCGCTCAGCAATCGCCTCGATAATCAAATCACACTCATGTAACAACGCTAAATCATCCGCATAGTTTTTCACACCCATTGCAGATTTCATACTGAGTGTTGCCAATGGCTGAGGCATCAATTTTGTGAGATTCTGAATCGCCTGATTTACTAAAGCATTTCGGTCTTTACCATCACTCTCTAAATCATACAGGTACGTGTCAAACCCCGCATTAGCACAATGAGCCGCTATTTGCGCGCCCATCACACCAGCACCTAAGACTGCAATTTTTGTTATTCTCATGTGTAACCTCAAAAGGTGAGTCATTGCGCAAGTATACCTAAGATACTTTAAAATACGATATCCTCTAAAATAGTTTTGCACTAGAATAGGACGTTATTACGGACACGATCCTTAGCTTGACTGTAGTAGTATCCGTTTGGATAAACCATGTATTATACTCAACAATATACAACTACATAATGAAGGAAAGTGCCGTGAAAATTTGGAGCGTGCTCGTTGCTTGTTTGCTGTCACTACCCATTACTGCTGCTGCAAATAGCTTCTATTGCCCAACGGGTCATGGATATATCGATCTTGGTATGAATAAAGATGCCGTGCGCGCAGCTTGTGGACAACCGACACGTATTGAAAAATCAAATCAGGCACTCACACAACAAATCCCTGTTACAGAGCTTATTTATACTAATTTAAATCAAGGTGCGCCCTATTCTGGCTTAGATAGAACGTACCAAATGTGGTCTATTAATAGTGGCACGACAAGAGTCAGTATGCGAGTGAGTATTATCAATAATCAAGTGACGAGTATTCAAGTCAATGGTCAAAGTGAAAATGCCATGAACATTTGTGCCGGCACACCGATTCAAATTGGTGACTCAGCCGATAGCGTCTATGCAGCATGCGGCGATCCTTCTATGGTCAATCAAACGTATATCAAACAACCGATTAAGACAAACAATAATGCAACGCCTGAAATCTGGCGCTATGACGTTAATGATTACGGCACATCTTTTCGCTTGACATTTCTTAATGACATCCTACAATCCATCAGCCAATAATTTGTAAGGATAAGTATGAGTCTTGATGAGTTAAGTATTGCTTTTGTTGAAGAAGGTGTTGAGCGTGTACGCGAACTCAATAAAGTTGTACTGACGAAGGGGGCATGGGCAACAGTCATGTATCGCTATCAAGAATGGGTCCCTTCACGACAAGACTACGGTCCTGTGAAATATTCTATCCGTCGCTATCAAAAACGCAATGATCAATATTGGCAAAAATCAAAATTTAATATTTCAAGTGAAGAGCAAGCGCGGAAAATCATCGCGACACTCACAGAATGGTTAGATCAACCGACTACGTAAGTCCGCGGATTTTTCCCCAAAGCAATCCTAACAACTCATGCCATGCTATATTGAAATAAGAAAAGTTGTAGGCACCGGGGATATACGACGGTAATAGCTGTTCTTTTTTCCAAAAATACACATAGTCACAAGGTGCTGAAATGGGATGCATACCGACATGCTGAAAAAGCTGCATACTACGTTGCATATGCACGGCTGAGGTTACTAAATAAAAATCATCTTGACCAATCATTTCTCTGATTTTGTTTGCTTCTTCGGCTGTATTCATCGACTCATTTTCCACTTTATCGCGTATTCTTGAGCCCAGTAGAAGACGCGCAAATTCATGCATACGCTCGCCCACAGCACAATGCATATCGCCCCTTATACTCCCACCTGAAAATAATAAAGTTGCATCAGGGAGTGCTTCTTTTAATCGAACCCCTTCTAAAACACGTTTCATTGAGCTTGCAGATAAAGCCTCACCAATAGATAAATCCTCAATCTCATTATTCCCGCCACCCAATACGACAATCCAACGAACACGCGGATCAACTTTCTCAATAGCATGATATTGGTGCTGTAATCGATGAATCAAATACGCTGGTATCCACGGTGTGGAGAGCAAAAACAATAAGAAAATGGTCAATAAAGCGATGCCTTTCATACACCATGATGAATTTTTTAAACAGATATAGACGGCTAATATCACAACACAAAGGAAAAAAATAAAAAATGGGTTGCACAAATTTTCAAAAACTCGTCGACATAAATTTGCTTGTATCGGGGTTATCAGCTGAATCATTATGGTGTCCGTTTCATCAATAAAAATCCTAAAAATGCAAAAACCACCGTAGGCCCAATGGCCGACCACTCAGGTGACCATTGTAATACTTGACTAACAGGTCCAAAGAAACGATTAATTAAATGAAACCCAAAGCCTACACTCACACCCATCAGTAATTTAGCACCCATCGTCGAGGAACGTAAAGGACCAAAAATAAAAGGTATCGCAAGTAACATCATGACCAGCGTAGTCAGCGGCTGCACCAAACGCTGCGCATAAGCATAACGATACATCATTACAGATTGTTTAGCAGCACGATTCATTGTCAAATAGTGATGTAATTCGACAACATTCATTTCGTCAGATTGATTTTGTTGAGACAAAAGCAAAGGATTAATATGCACAGGCCAGTGCAATGTATCATATGTTTTAGTCTCAACATGTTGTTTATTAAAAATTGTTTCATGCACACCGGTTGCGTGCCAAAATCCATCATAGAATGCTGCGTGCTCAATACGACGCGCCCAACGCATATGGTGATGTTGATCAAAATGAAATTGCAAAATATGATTTACCTCACTGTTTGCATGCACTTCACCCAATAAAATGAAATCATCGTTGTCTCGCACCCACACACCCGTAGAGGTCCGTATTGCTTTCCCATTGGTCATCGCATCAAGTTTAAAATCACGCGCTACTTTAGATAGCTCAGGTACACAGACTTCACCTAAAATTGTGATGAGTCCAATCAATAAAATAGCGGTCTTAAAAACCACCCACGTTATTTCAAACATCGATAAACCTGATGCACGCATCACGATAAGCTCACGATGATTCGCCATCATCCCAAGCCCAACTAAAGCACCCAATAAGCATGCAACCGGGAAAAACAAATAGACTTGATAAGGGAGGCTGAGTAAGACATATAGCATCGCATGCCAAGTGTCATACATACCTTTTCCTAAATCACCTAATTGGTCTACAAACAAGATAAAAGCGTATAAAGCCATTAAAATTAAAATAATCAGCAATGTTGCACCGAGTATGGTTTGAGCAATATAACGATGCAATAGCTTCATGAGAAACGCTCTTGTCTCAAAATAAAATAACCGCCTAACATCGCAAATAAGAGATGTAACCACCACAATCCAACCCAACTCGGAATTTTACCTTGAATCAGCCAACCTCTGGCAATAAACATAAAATTGGCATATAAAAAGAAAATGACAATCGCGGGCAATAGACTTGCATATTTTCCTGCGCGCGGATTCACACGACTCAATGGCACCGCTAATATCGTTAAAACAAAAACCATGATTGGCACAGAAATACGCCACTGCAATTCAGCTTCTTTTAACAGCGACGTGTTATTCAAAGGCCATAAATCACGCGTCTCTACTATTCTTAAATCACTTGCTTTATAAGTAAACTCTGGATGCGGGAGACGAACGGCCATCGTTTTAAATGAGGCGACTTGATAACTGGCTAAACCAGGCTCACCTTGATACGAGTCTCCTGACCTCAACATCACATATTCTTCATGTTGCTTTTCATCGATAAATATCTCACCTTTATCTGCCCATAAAATTTGCCACGTGTGTTGTGTATCTTGCTCTTTATGGCGTGCTAAAAAAATACCTCGTGCATGTGTATGTGCACGATCCATCGATTCAACATAAAATACATCATGACTCCCTGGGATCATTTGAAAACGTTCTGGCATAATGGTTTTAATCAACATCTGTGCACCTGTTGTTCTCAAAAGACGCGCACGCTCTTTCGCAATCGTAGGACTTAAGATCAACACAACAAAAGCCACAATAAAAGCCACAACACTTGCCATTAATAAGCTATCCCGCAACAGTTGATTCACACCATAACCACAGGCATGTAACACCGTCATTTCACTATCAGCATACAAACGTCCATAAGCCAACAAAATAGAAACATAAAATCCCAACGGTAATAAAAGACCCAGTAAATTAGGCAACTCAAGTAACAGTAGCTTTAAAATGAAAGTGGCAGGAATTTGTCCATTCGCAGCGCGAGTTAAATATTGAACAAACTGATTGCTCAGGAAGATCAGTAATA
>JAHFRX010000093.1 GCA_023266075.1 Legionellaceae bacterium
CCTGTGGAGAGTTGGCGCAGTTAGGCCTCTCTGCGAAGCAGGAACCCATCGAAGTGACTCAAGCAATTTTTGCTTGAGCACCGTAGGAATCCCCGTTCTTTAGGGCGGGGAGGATGTCAATGGCAGGGAATCAGAACTCGCAACACTTGAAAGCCTGTTTTCCAAAGGCGCCAGTTGCTTTGTGGTGATTAAAGGACGCCGTCGTATTGGAAAAAGCCGATTAGTCGAGGAATTTTCAGTTGGCAACCAATTTTATCATTTTACGGGGTTACCACCTGAAAAAGGCGTTACGGCTCAAACGCAACGCGATGAATTTTCGCGCCGACTTAAGCATTATTTTCCTGAATTACCTGCATTGAGAGCAGATGATTGGGCTGAGCTATTCGAGCTGCTGGGTATGCGTGCTCAAAAAAACAAAACGGTTATTTTGCTCGACGAAATATCATGGATGGCGTCTGGTGATCCTGCATTTCTCGGAAAATTAAAAAACGCATGGGATGAGTTACTGAAAAAAAACCCTAGGCTGATGTTAATCCTTTGTGGCTCCATCTCATCATGGATAGAAAAAAATATTCTTTCGTCCACGGCCTTTTTGGGCCGTATTCACTACGTTATGACATTAAAAGAGTTGCCCCTATCGGCATGTCGTCAGTTCTGGGGGACTCAACAAGCATATGTTAGCTATTTTGATCAATTTAAATATCTTGCTATCACAGGAGGCATTCCTTTATACCTTGAATGTCTTAATCCCAAAATACCGGTTGAGGAGAACATCCAGGCCTTGTGTTTCGAACCAGGAGGATTGTTATTCCGGGAGTTTGATAATATTTTTCATGATTTATTTGACACAAGTTCTGATTATTACAAGCGCATTGTTTCACTCTTGGTAAACGAATCTTTGAGACTAGAAGATATTTGTCAGCGATTAAATATTACATCCGGTGGCATGATAACAAATTATTTATCCAATCTGGTGGAAGCGGGTTTTATTAGCCGAGATTATACATGGTCATTTAAAACAGGCGCATCAGCTAAATCTAGTCGTTACCGATTGAGTGATAATTATTTACGATTTTATTTGCGATATATTGATAAGCAAAAAGATAAAATTGCACGAGGTCATTATCAATTTTCTTCCATGAATGCAGTACCCGGATGGTCCGCCATTATGGGGCTTCAATTTGAAAATATGATCTTGAGCAATCGCCAGTTGATATGGGCACAATTAGGATTGTCGGCTCATGATATTATCAATGATGGCGCTTATTTTCAAAAACAAACCAAACAGCAGCCCGGATGCCAAATTGATTATTTGATTCAGACGCGTTACCACAATTTATTTGTTTGTGAAGCAAAATTTTCTCGTAATGAAATAAAAACAACTGTGATTGATGACGTTCAACGAAAAATCGATTGCTTGAAGTTACCTAAGCATTTCTCATGCTTTCCAGTACTGATTCATGTTAATACCATCAGTGATAGTGTGATGGATGCGGATTATTTTACACAGATCATCAACCTGGGCGACGTGGTTGCTTCATCGTAGTGGAGAAGAAAACATCAATTAAATCATTTCAGTTTTGCTTCAATTCACGCATAATCAGCGCCAATATTATCAACCATTCTTAAGAAGAAACTATGTATCGTATATTATTGCTGATCGGCTTATTTTCAAGTTCATTCGGATTTTCTGCGTCCATCACATGCCCTAAAAATCGGTGTATTGCCGTGGTGAACGCCGGAAACTCCGGTTCAAGACTACATATTTATAACTATGAGATGGATGGTTCAAATACGCCCATTGACATAAAAAACGTATTTTCTAAAAAAATAGAACCTGGATTTTCATCCGTTGAGCTCAACCAGAAATCGATTAACCAGTATTTATCGCTACTTTTCTCGGAACGACCCGATCTCAATATTCCTGTCTATTTTTATGCAACATCAGGTATGCGAATGTTAGACTTTGCAAGGCAACAGGCTTATTACGCTAAAATAGAGCAGTGGTTTTCCACACAACCTCAATGGCAACTCGTTGTTGCTAAAACGCTTAAAAGTCAAGAAGAAGCGTTGTATGGTTGGCTTGCTGTTAATTATGAACTAGGCACATTAACTTCACCTTCTGCACCATTGGTAGGTATAGTTGATACCGGTAGTGCATCGGTGCAAATCGCTTTCCCTGTGCAGAACGCAAAAACCATTCATCCAAATGATTATATCAACATTGATGTATATGAACGGCATATTTCGCTCTATACACATGGTTTTCTGGGGCTTGGTCAAGATGAAATAAGAAATCAATATCTTGACAGCAGCGCTTGCTTCTCCAAAGATTACCCGCTGCCAAATGGTTTGCCAGCAACGGGAAATTTTCAGGTATGTGAACGTCTCATCAAACCCTTAATCAATGAAATTCACCAAGTTGATAGTACGATACAGTCCGTGATTCAAAGCAATCCAATACACGCTTGGTACATCATCGGTGGTATCAGCACCATGTTACAAGAAAGACCGTTTATATTTGAGAATAATGTATTTACAAATCAAGAATTAGCCGAAAAAGCAGATCGACAAGTCTGTCAACAAGACTGGGCAGTTTTAGGAACACTGTATTCAAAAAATAAATATATGTTTACAACCTGTTTAAACGCCTCTTATTTTTATGCATTATTCGTAGAAGGATTTGGTATCAATCAAACGCAACCCATCCATTATATCTCCAATAAAATGAGCACGAATGACTGGACACTGGGCGTTGTTTTGTACCCTCAGAAGGACTTTTAGGGCGCTCGTACACGACCAAATCGGTTGATAATCAATCGTGTCTCGTCTATCTGAAAATAGCCATTCATCGCCAGTTTATCTGGGTAGGCGTCAATCAAAATGAACTCTTTCGAATAAAATCCAACCCACGAAATCTGGCCATGCGACTCAGGCCACAACCAATGATGTAGGATTTCTCCATGTTGCATACGCAATTGCACACCCTGTTGCCATACGCCTGTTGACGTTAACAACAACGGCTCTAATACCAATGTTTGACCCAATAAAAAAGCTTGTAACCTAGCCGTGGCAAGGATAGCAATAAGTTCTCTCTTTAAAAGTGTCGTCTTCGTATCAGAAAGATGTTTTTGGTACAGTGGCATACTAAAACATAACAAAAGACTGATAATAACAATAGAGATCATCAATTCGATGAGTGTTAAACCGCAATGGCGTCGCATAAACATCGATACAACTTTTTTTTAGCAACACCGTCTTGCATCAGTACCGCGAGTGAAGGGCTAACAACCATCGGTTTAGAAATTCGTGTAGACGGCTCTCCTACAAACCATACAAAACGAACAGATGGAGGGATAAACGTATCTTGTCGCATAGAATCACTCAAAATAATTTCTGTATGCTGCAGATGGATGGATTGAAGAATCTGTTTAAAAAAAATAGCTATCTTCTCTTGTGCTAGCACTTGTTTTTTCATGACAACTAAAATCGTTTCTGACGGTATATCGATGGCTCGTTTATGCCACCGCTCGATACCAAGCTCATCTAAGATAAAGTCTTTCATGCGATAAGACTCAAGATATACGTCAATCGCTCCAGTGGATGGTAAGCTTGTGTAATAGAGCGCCCCAATACAAGATAATCACTGCCTGCTGCAATCGCACGTTGTGGCGTTAACACTTGTTGTTGATCATGTACTTCATCTTCCGGTAAACGTATCCCAGGTGTTACAGCAAGAAATTTTTCACCACATTGTTTTTTTATCATCGCCGTCATCGACGCTGCACACACGACACCATCAAGACCTGCATCACATGCCCTCGTTGCTAATCGTACAACGGTCTCTTCTAAAGAAGCGGTTATCCCTAATGCAAGAAGCTCTCTCTCATGAATACTGGTTAAAACGGTCACGCCCATCAAAAGCGGGGGATGTGTATAAGCGTCAAGCGCGCACTTTGCCGCCGCTAACATGCTCACACCACCCAGTGTATGAACATTTATCATCCATACACCCAAGTCAGCAGCAGCCTTACATGCTTGTGCAACCGTATTTGGAATATCATGAAATTTTAAATCTAAAAAAACTTTAAAGCCTTTTTCAGTCAGCGTTTTGACCCAAGACGAACCAAAGCGCGTATACATCTCAAGACCCACTTTAAGCGCGCACTGCATTGGATCCAATTGTTCTACCAAAGCCAACGCTGGTTTTATATCTGCATAATCCAAAGCAATAATCAATTTCACATTAATTTCCCTCTAAACCATGAATCGGCTTAGTCCGCCCCCACTGCTTACAGCTTGGGCAATGCCAATGCAGTAACTTTCCTGAAAATCCACAATGCCCGCATCGATAGACCGGTTTATTTTCCAAAAATTTACTGGTGATGCCATACAGCATTTGTAATTTATCCCGCACTTTACCGTGAGCAGACTCTAAGTGCCAATAAATAAGACGGTTTAAACCACGAATAGACGGATGACGATTTAACGCTGAAGACACAAAATCAATGGCTAAATCCTCACTTTTTTCTTGTTTGAGATATTCCCCAATCGCAAAAACCACGCTTGATCTGGGATGCGTCTCAAGCAATTGTTCCAAATAATCAATACACTCATCCACAGCATCCAGTTCACGATAACATTGCAGCAGTGGATTAATAATTTCTGATAAAAATTCATGATCTTGCTCAGGAACTCTTTTTAAAGCGCGAATTGCTTGTTTAAAATGGCCTGCTTTCATTTCAATTTGTGCAAGCATAATGCTTGCCCGAACAGATTGTTTATCGACTTTCAACGCTTCTTGAATAAACGTATGTGCACGCTCTTCTATACCCATTTTTATCGCTTCTTGCGCCATTTCACAATAATAATGCGATGCTTGGCCGGATAAACTATTCTCCGTTGCACTTTCAAGTTTTTTCAAGATCTCAAGTGCTTTTTCCCATGCTTTTTCTTGTTGATAAATGGCAAGTAGTCCTTGAAGAGATCGTGTTTCTCTTTCTCCACCCAACTCAAGCACCTCTAAAAAAATACGCTCCGCTCTATCAAACACACCAGCGCTCATATAATCTTGCCCAAGTGCCATCAGCGCCTCTTTGCGCTGGATACTACTCAATTGTGGACGTGCAATTAAATTTTGATGAATGCGAATCGCGCGGTCAACCTCTCCTCGTCGTCTAAATAAGCTCCCTAAAGCAAGGTGGGTCTCAACCGTATCGCTATCCACTTCAAGTAGTTTAATAAAGACATCTACCGCTTTATCAGGCTGCTCATTCAGTAAATAATTCAGACCGACAACATATTCGTGAGATAAAGGGTTACTGGACTGATGATGTTTGGACGCATCGCTACGTCGTGCAATCAACCACCCCGAATAAGCCGCGGCAGGTAATAATAGAGGCCACAAATTAATCATCGAAGTACCTCATCAGTGTTGATTATGTAATGGGATCGCTCTTAAATTTTTAATTTCTTTTTCTGTTAATCGTAATTGATTTTTTATTTTATGGCATTCTGCTTTTAACCGCCAATAATGCCCTGTGAAAAGTAAAAATCCAACGATAATACCCATTCCTAACATCGCAATCATGAGTACAGAAACAGGCATCGTCAATGCTGTCACATATAAATTCAACTGAACTACATTCGCATTCAATGCAGCGAAACTCACACCCAGCGCTACCAAAAGTAAATAAAATACTGTCATCAATATTCGCATCAAAACACCCATCCCTGTTGAAAAAAAAGCGTAGAATATCTACGCTTTTTAATGAATTTCTTCTATAGGAAAAGACTATTCGCTCTCTTTATTCGCCATCTTTTCCTTCAACAAATCACCAATCGTGGTAGAAACAGTCGTACCATCTCCACTACGTGAGTATTTCTTCAGTGCCTCTGCTTGCTCTTGTGCATCTTTTGCTTTCACAGACAAGGTAATTGTACGATTTTTGCGATCAATATTGGTGATTTTCGCTTCAACCTCATCACCTTCTTTCATCACTGTAGCTGCATTGTCGATTTTATCTTCAGACAAATCACTCGCACGAATCGTACCAAAAACGTCTACTGATAATTCCACAGTCACTGATTTTGCATCAACGGATGTCACTTTACCTCTCACGAGAGAACCTTTAACA
>JAHFRX010000094.1 GCA_023266075.1 Legionellaceae bacterium
TGCTGTACCGGTTGCCTGGTCGGATGGTACTACTTCTATTGAGGCGAATGTCGGTGGAGTTTATGCTGGTTATACGAATACCGCGTTAATGAATGGTTTATTGAATGGATTTTTTGGTGCAAGTTATTTTGCGTCAATCTATTCTACTAATCCAAATGGCTTCCTATGTAGCGAGAGTGCCTGCTTTTCAGATTGGTACCTACCAACATTAAATGAAGCGAAACTCATTGCAGGGTTGACGGTTTCGAGTGCTTCTTGTGGTGGTCTTTCTTCCGGTTATACGCCACCTATTGGAAACTATTGGACCTCTAATAGTGCTGGTGCTCCTACTGTAGCCCAAGCATTTGCTATGGGAGGTGGTTCTTGCGTAGTTGCCCCAATAGCCCAGGCTACTACGACCGACGCACTAAAGGTCCGCTCATTCCGAAGATTTTAAACGAATATGTCTAAAAAGGCCTTCGGGCCTTTTTTTTATTTTAGTATCAATGTGACTGTGATAGTCTACGTCTATGTTTGATCGCTATGATCCTGTGATGTTACGTTCTCTTGTTTTTTTTATCAGTACTCGTTATACACGTTCGAAGAAAAGGAATCACTTTGTTTCTTTTATTTCTTTGAGTTCACTCTTAGGTATTGCGTTGGGCGTGATGGTGTTAGTCACGGTACTTTCTGTGATGAATGGTTTTGATGTTGAAATCCATCAGCGATTTTTTGGCATGGCGCCGGAAATTACTATCAATGGATCAAATGGGCAAGTGAGTGGTTGGGAAACGCTACAACAGAACATATTACAGCACGCGACAATAAAAGCAATCTCACCTTTTGTGGGGGGGCAGGGTTTACTGACGTTTGAAGGGCAGATTTCACCTATCGCTTTGATGGGGGTCCTTCCCGAAGCGGAAGAGGCGATGACGCATTTACACGAGAAAATGATGTTAGGTCGATTTGATAATTTAGATCATTTTGGGATGGTTATCGGTAGAGCCTTGGCAGAAAATTTAGGCGTGATGTTGGGTGATCACGTGACGTTAATGATTCCTGAGGCGAGTATTACACCGATGGGTATGATGCCTCGATTTAAGCGTTTTACAATACGCGGTATTTTTTCAGCCGGTACCGGGTTCGGTTTTGAAAATAAACTGGCTTTTATTGAATTGCATGACGCGCAAAAACTTTTACAAATGGGAGATCATATTTCAGGGTTTAAAATTAAAATTGATGATGTGTATGCAGCTCCGGTGATTGCACAAAATTTGGCACAGTTTTTAGGTGAAGCGTATCAAGTGGGTAATTGGACGAATGATTTTGGCGCTTTTTTTCAAGCCGTGAAGATGGAAAAAAGTATGATGTTTCTTATTTTAACATTAATCATTGCGGTAGCTGCATTTAATCTGGTCTCATCCTTGGTGATGGTGGTGAATGATAAGCAAGCTGAGATTGCGATTTTACGTACAATTGGTGCAACACCCGGCCTCATTTTAAGTATTTTTATCGTTCAAGGGATGATGGTCGGTGCGATAGGCACCGTCTTAGGTCTACTGGCAGGACTTCTTTTAGCGTCGAATGCGACAGCGATTGTAGAATGGTTACAAATGTTGTTCCACGTGAATGTATTATCGTCAAATATTTTTTGGGTTGATTATTTACCTTCAAAAATTATGTGGAGTGATTTACTTAAAATATGTGGTATCTCATTGATGATGAGTTTTTTGGCAACGATTTATCCGGCTTGGCGAGCTTCTCGAACGATTATTGCGGAGGCGTTGCATTATGAGTGATTCGGTGATTGTGACGTGTAACCATCTTTCTAAATCTTATGTGGATGCAAGAGAGACGATTCATGTGTTGAGTGACATTAATTTATCTATTGATGCGGGAGATTTAATTTCAATCGTAGGACCGTCTGGCTCTGGTAAAAGTACTTTTTTACATCTTTTAGGTGGGCTCGATCAACCCAGCCAAGGCCACGTGATTGCAAAAGGTTGTGATTGGCAACAGCTGGGTGAGCGGCAACGTTGTCAATTACGCAATCGGTCTTTTGGTTTTGTGTATCAATTTCACCATTTACTTCCTGAGTTCACAGCGGTTGAAAATGTAGCAATGCCTTTATTGATCGCAAAAATAAAGCCCCAAAAAGCTTTTGAACAAGCCGAGCTTATTTTGAAAGACGTTGAACTTGGGCAAAGACTGACACATAAGCCCGCAGCGCTTTCAGGTGGGGAGAGACAGCGTGTTGCTATTGCTCGAGCACTTGTGCATCGCCCAGAATGTGTTTTTGCGGATGAGCCTACAGGTAATCTTGATCAAGCTACAGCGATGCATGTGTTTGACTTGATGTTAGGGTTAAATCAACGGTATAACACGACATTAGTTGTTGTGACACACGATACAAGAATTGCAAGTAAAATGCACCGACAATTAACATTGCATGCAGGACAGATTGTGTGATCTTCGTACGTGACAAAAAAATGTCGATTTTTATCACAATTTGCGGTAAAGTCCGGAAAAATCTGTATTCAATTCTTAAGAGGAATGATTCGCTATGCTCAGGAAACTCAGAGGTGCGTTTTCAAATGATTTGTCGATTGATTTGGGAACGGCCAATACGCTTATTTATGTTCGTGATAAGGGTATCGTCCTTAACGAACCTTCTGTAGTCGCTTTGCGTAATGAAGCAGGTCAAAAGCGTGTGGCCGCGGTTGGTTTAGAGGCTAAACGTATGCTGGGCCGCACGCCAGGTAATATCAGTGCGATTAGACCCATGAAGGACGGCGTGATTGCTGACTTTTTTGTGACAGAGAAAATGCTGCAACATTTTATTCACAAAGTGCATGAAAATCGGTTTTTAAGACCCAGTCCACGGGTATTAGTCTGTGTGCCTTGTGGCTCAACACAAGTCGAGCGACGCGCTATCCGCGAGTCTGCGATGGGTGCTGGCGCGCGTGAAGTGTTTTTGATTGAAGAACCGATGGCGGCCGCACTGGGTTCAGGCATGCCCGTTGAGGACGCGACAGGTTCGATGGTGGTCGATATTGGTGGCGGTACAACTGAGGTTGCTATTATTTCTTTAAGTGGCGTTGTTTATCATCAGTCGGTGCGTATTGGTGGTGATAAATTTGATGATGCTATTATTTCTTATGTGCGACGTAATTATGGCACACTCATTGGTGAGACAACGGCCGAGCGTATCAAGCATGAAATCGGTTTTGCATTTCCAAGTAGAGATTTATTCGAAATAGAAGTGCGTGGTCGTAATCTAGCAGAAGGAATACCGCGTAGTTTTACATTGACGAGTGCTGAAATATTAGAGGCGTTGCAAGAGCCATTGTCTGGCATTGTAGGCGCTGTGAGAGCGGCTCTTGAGCTTGCGCCTCCTGAGCTTGCTGCAGATATTGCTGAGCGGGGTATGGTGCTTACAGGTGGTGGTGCATTATTAAAAAATATGGATACGTTATTAATGGAAGAAACAGGATTGCCGGTGCTTGTGGCCGAAGATCCGCTGACCTGTGTGGCGCGAGGTGGTGGAAAAGCGCTCGAAACCATGGATTTACGCGGCGGTGATTTCTTATCAACTGAATAGTAATGCAGCTCGACATCAACGTCTATTTGCTAAAACAACAGGCGAGCTACCTCGGTGCTTAGTTGTTTTGGCTTTGTCTGTGGTATTGATGATTGCAGATGCTCGGTATCATCATTTGATGACGATACGTGCATTTTTGTCTAATGCCGTTTCGCCTTTACGCGCACTCTCCACATTTCCCGCGACATTTTTATCCGAATGTAAAGTATTACTGTCTTCAAAGCAGGCATTGCTTCAAGAAAATAAAGTGCTTATTTATCGAGAGTTGTTGTTTCGAGAAGAGCTACAATACGCAGAGGTGCTGCGACAAGAAAACGAGCGTCTAAAGTCACTTTTAAAGCTTTCAGAAGTTACAGGCAGAAAAACAATGGCGGCGCGTGTCTTATCCATCGATGTGAGCCCTGTGAGACATGTCATGATACTTGATAAAGGAGCGCAAGATAACGTGCTTGTTGGTCAACCTGTTCTTTCACAACATGGTATCCTAGGCCAAGTGATTGAGGTGATGAAGACATCAAGTACCGTACTTTTAATTTCAGATAGTTTATCCGTCGTTCCTGTGAAAAATAATCGTACCGGTGAGATGGGGCTTTTAGCAGGGAATGACGATGATAATCAGTTAGTGTTGCTACATTTACCCAAAACTTCTTCAATCATGGTCAATGATTTATTAGTGACTTCGGGGTTAGGAGGGCGTTATCCAGAAGGCTATCCTGTCGGTCGAATTTCCCACATTGTGACTCACCCTGGAGAGCATTTCATTGATGTTCGTGTTGCCCCCATTGCATTGTTGAGACAAAGTCATTTGGTGTTACTCATTTGGCCTAACATTTATCAACCATTAATGACACATCAAGTTTGTCATTGGCCGAAAAAATGTTCGGAGGAGGTTGGATGATTTTTTCATACGCCCGATTACTGACGATTGTTTTCTGGGTATTCATATTGATACTTCTTCCATTACCGGCTGGATATGAAATGGCGCGCCCTTTGTGGGGCGTGCTGATGCTTTTATACATTCAATTTAAATTACCAGATGTTTTTAATTATGGATGGATTGTTTTATTAGGAATTATTTTGGATATTTTGAGTCTCGCACCACTGGGTGATCATATTTTTGCACTCTGCCTTGTTGCTGGGATTTCAAGCAATCGTGCGCTAAGATTTAAGTTTTTTAGTGCTGTGCAGCAAGTGATCTGGATATTTTTTTTAGTGTTGATCTATCAAGTAACGCTGACGGTGATTGATTGTTTTTTAGGTCATCGTTTGATGATGGCGCGTACGTGCATACCCGTCATCATCAGCACACTGATTTGGCCTATTTTTGCGATGTTTGTAGATCGCCATCTATTACGCGCAAAGAAATCTGTCCTGTATAGAGAATAATTGTCTATAGTTATAAAGAGAGTGTATGAATGACGATAGGAGGATGTATGCGCTCTTTCAGAAAAATAATTGTATTGAGTATGGTATTATTGAGTTTCAATATGTATGCTGATTTAAATGTGAATAGCCATTGGAATGCGCCAGGCGTTACCGTCAGAGAGCCCGATGTGTGGTCAACGCCAAATGTGATGGTAACCGATACGTTTGGGCGCCCGATGCCGACGTCAACACCGAGCTGCTACGTGAGCAGAATATGTTATTCCAATGGTAATTGTGTTTTGAAAAAAATATGCAACTAAATTGACCACATTGCTTTGTATAAGTTCAATATGCGCACTATAATATAAATAAGTGGGCATATTGAATATATTTTATGATAACCTGGACCATAATTTGTTTGATTGGGGCAATCTTATCTGGTCTTTTGGCCTATCGTAAGAAAAAAGATGCAGTGACGTATATTGCGAAGTTATTGTTTTTTATTTTCCTGTTTTGTTTTTTGTTACTCTTGGTCAGTAGTGCGTTGAGTACGGCACCACCACCGCTTCGCGAGCCGACTGCAATCATTTGATCATTAAAGCGAAAAGCTAGACGTATTTGACGTAAAAGGGTAGAGGTTTGGATGACAAAATTATCAGTGAACATCAATAAAATTGCAACATTGAGAAATGCGCGAGGTGGTAATGTGCCTGATGTGATAAAGGCGGCTATTGCGATTCAGCAATATGGTGCGGATGGTATTACGGTTCATCCAAGGCCAGATGAGCGCCATATTCGATATCGTGATGTGTACGAACTCAAAGAGGTCGTCAGTACTGAATTGAATATTGAGGGCAATCCACGTGAACAGACGTTTGTCGATTTGGTTTTGGCCGTGCGGCCTCAGCAAGTGACGTTGGTGCCTGATACATTGTCTCAATTGACGTCGAATCATGGTTGGGATACACAAATACATCTCAAATATCTTCAAGACATTGTAGCACTTTTTAAAAATGAGGGTATTCGAGTATCCATTTTTCTCGATCCTGATGAGGAAAAAGTTCAATATGCAGCAGAAACAGGCACAGATCGTATTGAGTTATACACTGAAGCGTATGCAAAGCAATATTCTCTAAATACTGCTGAAGCCGTTTCTCCCTATGTAAAAGCGGCATCGTGCGCAAA
>JAHFRX010000095.1 GCA_023266075.1 Legionellaceae bacterium
AGGAAAAAATAGTCATGAAACGCTACCTAGAACCTTTTATTTATCAAGATTTGCTTAAAAAAATGGTCTGGATTGGGGGACCGAGGCAAGTGGGTAAAACAACCTTAAGTGATGCGCTTCGCGAAGATTTTTTCCCTCAAGGTGTTTATTTTAATTGGGATAGTGATGAAGATCGGCGCGCTATTTTAAAAAAAGCATGGTTAAAGACAAGCCCTTTGATTATTTTTGATGAGTTGCATAAATTCCCACGTTGGAAAAATTGGATCAAAGGGGTGTATGACGCGCGGGAGCCGAATCAACATTATCTTGTTACAGGATCGGCACGCATGGATGTGTATAAACGTGGTGGAGACTCTCTCATGGGGCGCTATCACTACTGGCGTTTGCATCCTTTGACATTGGATGAGCTACCCGAAGGCATGGCGTGTGAAGAAGGGTTTCAACGTTTGATTCAATTGGGTGGTTTTCCAGAGCCTTTCCTAGGTGCTGATGAGCGTGAGGCGAGGCGTTGGCGGCGTGAGCGTTTTGACAAAATTTTAAGAGAAGATGTTCGTGATTTAGAATCAATTCGCTCCATTCAGACGCTTTCTCTTTTTGTAGATGCTTTAAGAGAGCGTGTGGGTGGTATGATAACGATGTCAAATATTGCCGAAGATCTGCAAATTTCGCCGAAAACTGCGAAAAATTGGTTAGATTTAATCGAGAAAATGTATTTGTGTTTTGCAATTTATCCTTATACACACCGTATCCCTCGTGCACTTCAAAAGCCCCCAAAAGTATTTTTTTATGATAATGCAGATGTGATCGGTGATAATGGTGCGCGTTTAGAAAACTTGGTCGCTACAACGTTGTTAAAACGGCTGCATTTTTTAGAAGATTATTATGGTTATCGTTGTAGCTTGCACTATGTTCGAGATAAGGAGAAGCGAGAGGTTGATTTTTTGACATGCGTTGACGGTGAGCTTGTGGATTTGATTGAGGTGAAATGGTCAAATACAGACGTATCATCTAGTTTGAAATATTATGCAGAAAAATTAAAACCCAAATACGTGACGCAAATTGTTGGGACACTCGAGAAACCTTATCATCACGGGAATATTTTGGTGACAAGCCCGATTTTATTTTTTTCTAGCCCGCCATGGTCAGTAGAGAATATGTGAATTATTTCTTTTTATTAATGACATAAGATACATCAATCGATGCATCATGTGCCCCTGTTTTAAAGAGCAATGTGACATCGATGGGATCAAAAGAGTACTGACGATTACAAAATTCGCAATGGATGTCTACGCTCCCTTTTTCTTTGATTAAAGCTTGGATATCTTTTTCACCCAAAACACTGAGGACTTGTTTCATTTTTTCTATATTACAACGACAACGAAATTGGATGTGTTTTGCTGGAAATAAACGCAGCTCACTGTCATGATACAAGCGATGAAGAATCGTTTCATTGTCGAGTGTGAGGAGTTCGTGTTCGGTAATGGTTTCGCCTAATTTAACCGCATGCTCCCAGAAATTTTCTCGCTCTTCTGTGTTGTTTGTGGGTAGCAATTGCAAAAGCATGCCAGCTGTTTTTTCATCATCAGAAGCGAGCCAAACACGTGTTGAAATTTGTTCTGATTGCGTAAAATAATGCATGATATTATCCGCCATAGAGATAGATGATAGCGGCACAACACTTTGATATGCTTGTGTTTGGTGGTAAGGGTTGATGACCAGCGATAGTTTTCCATTTAAAAATGCTTGCGTGTAAGCTTCTGCTGTACGTTGAGGTTCAAATTTTGCGAAACCACGAATATGCAGCTCGTGATCGCATTGTACTAAAAGTAAAGGTAAGTCATCATTTCCTTGAAATTGTAAACTGACTTCGCCTTCAAATTGCAGGCTTCCTGCGATGAGCGCACAAGACATTAAGGCCTCTCCAAGTAAATGTTTGACCATCGTAGGATAAGCGTGTTGCTTCATGATGGTCTGATAACTTTGACTGAGATGGATAATCTCACCACGAATTTCAGCGTGTTCGAACATAAAGCGTTGTAAAGCGTCGGTTGCTTGCATTTGAAGAATATCAATGTAAAAAGCGCAGTATATCATAGACAAGTTATTTTTGCGCGTGACAGCACAAGCAAGTTTGTATAAACTTATACTTCGCGGCCATCATAAAGTTTTTGGCGATTTGTTTGTGTTAAATTAACCGAATCATGCTCATGCCTTTAAAATATTTACCAAATGCATTCACAATACTACGGTTTTTATTGGTTCTACCGTTTTTGTTTTTTTTCTGTCAAAAAAATTATGCAAATGCTTTTTATATTTTTTTATTTGCAGGTTTTACAGATGGTGTGGATGGCTGGTTGGCTCGTCAGTTTAGTTGGCAGAGCACATTGGGCCTTATTTTAGATCCCATTGCAGATAAGCTATTGATTGTGAGCAGCTTTATTGCTCTTGCACTGATGAGCAAAATACCGTGGTGGTTGATTGAGCTGGTGTTATTTCGTGATTTCAGTATTTTACTGGGTGTTTTGGCGTGGTATCGTGTGATGGGGCGTGGGTTAGAGTTTAAGCCAACACAGCTCAGTAAAATTAACACGGTCATTGAGTTTCTTCTCATTTCTTATTGTTTGTTTGAGCAGGCTTTTTATTGGTTTTGTGGTCCATTAAAATATATTTTGATAGGACTCGTTGCATTTACAACGACAGCGAGTTACGTCGAATATATGTGGATGTGGGCAAAACGAGCAGCGTTTAATCAACCTAAAATTAAATGAATCAGCAATTGGCGTTACGAATTCAACCTCATGAAGAAGCAACATTCACTAATTATTTTTGGTCTAGAGAAAATAATTGGTTAAAAGCGCAGCTTCAAGACACAATAAGCGGCGTTGGCGATCGTCTCATTTATCTTTGGGGAGGATGCGGTGCTGGAAAATCACATCTTTTGCAGGCTTGCGTGCATGAGTTGAGTTTGTCGAAACCTGCAATTTACCTTCCACTGCATCTTATCAAACCGTCTGGTATTGTCGTTTTAGATGGTCTAGAAGACCAAGCGTTATTATGTGTCGATGATGTTGATGTCTTAGCGGGTGATAAGGTATGGGAAGAGGCATTCTTTCATTTTTACAATCGCATCCGTGATGAAGGACGCGCGACGCTCATCATGTCTGGTGGTCAAGCGCCACGGTTTTCTCCCTTACAGCTTCCTGATCTACGGTCAAGATTAGGCGGCAGTTTAGTGTTACAAGTGCACGAACTAGACGATGACAGTAAAATACATAATCTTTGCTTACAAGCACAAAAAAGGGGGCTAGAGTTACCGCTGAGTGTTGCTCAGTTTCTGGTTACTCGCTGTGCACGCAACATGCACGATTTACATACTTTATTGACTCGGCTCGATGAAGCCTCATGGGTTCTACAACGTAAGCTCACGATTCCATTTGTGAAAGCCACACTGGGGTTATGAGGGATCTCGAAGCTTCATGAATAAAGTAAAGTCACTACGACAACGCCCAATATCGTGTGGTGCTCTGCCTGAAAAGCCGTAGGGTTGAAGTCGGCGACGAGTGGATTAAGACGCATTTCTGGGGGGTCTATCATGAGCTCTTTGAGTGTATAGTCGTTATTTTCCTTGAAATGGACCAGCACGATATCGCCATCTTTCGGGGTTATCTCGGGGTCAATGACGAAGATGGTGCCTCTTGGAAAGCGCAGGTACATCGATGGTTTACTTTCTAGAGCAAAGGCGCTTGCACTGACATCTTGGCTGATAAAGATAGATTCCCAGGCTTGTTCGTTGGTAAAAATGAGCGTATCAAGATGCGTTAAATCGCTCCAAGAGCGTTTGGGTACGCGATATGATTTAATCCGTTGTTCAAGCATAGTGGCTGCATGTGGGTTATCATGTACTATAAAATCGATAGAAACATTAAAATAATCAGTGATAGATTTAAGTGTCGAAATGCGTGGATCTTCGGTTTCACCAGACAACAGTCGGCGAATGGTGATGAGCGGGAGCTCGAGTGCGTGTGCGAGCTGACTGGCTGTGACGTGATTTTTTTTAAGTAAACTTACTAAGTTTTTTGCAAGCAAGCGCTGTGATGTATGGGTATCAGAAGATTGATGTTCAAGTTCCATGATGAGCCTGATGTCATGTCATTGTGAATGGTTTAATTATCGCATAAAAGTGCTCAATAATACACATATTTGTCGAATTTTGAAAATTATTTAAAACATTAACGTTATTTTAAATAACATCGTTGTATTTTTTGTAAAAATAAATTATCATGTTTGTGAAATGGGATTTTCCCGTTTTATTTCATGGAAGAAATCGCATGGAAGCATTTGCTTAACGATTAAATGGATTTGTTTCGTTAAGCACCAACCTTAATAGGAGAAGTCATGAAAAAAAAGGAGAAACGGTCTTTGGCTTATCGTTTAGCCAAGACCATTGATATGGATAGCTTAAGTTCAATCTCTGGCGGAACACAAGGCGCAGGTATTCAGTGGAGCTCACATGAGACGTTAAAAGCGTCTGGTGGTAGCTTACAAACTGTGGATGTTGCCATAGATGTCGGTATCGATATTTAATTTTTAAATACATTTGAAATGGAGTTCAATATGGAAAATATACAATCAGAGCGAGTGCTCGCTTATACGGTCTCTACCCCACTTGATCAAGATGTCTTAGAGCAAGTGACTGGGGGTGCTAATCCCAATCCTTCTGCTCGTGTCGTATTGACCGGTGATCATACGGCTCCCGATGTGATTATCGAAATGTAAACACCAGGGCGTATTCGCCGTAAAATGAATACGCCCTGATATATCTACTCCATGGAGGGAGAAACAGTGAAATTTTTGATTCCAACTGAGCCGGATGATGTTCATGCGATTTTTGTGAAGCTTGCATTAGAGCGGATGGGACATCAAGTGACGTTATTGTTTACGGCTGATCAGCCTACGCGCTTGCGAAATTCTATTTATATCGATACAAAACGGTATTACTGGCGAAGTGACGATCGTCATACAACGGTTGTTGAAAATGATTACGACGTGGTTTGGTGGCGTCGAGCACGAAAGCCTCATCTTCCTAAAGATGTTGTACATCCAGATGATTATCAGTTTGTTGTGCGTGAGAATGCATTATTTTATGAGTCGTTCACACATACATTGGCACCTCATGCATGGTGGGTCAATACAAAAGAATCAGCCAATCGTGCGAATTTTAAATTATTACAACTCAAATTAGCACAAGAATGTGGTTTACATATTCCTGTAACATTGTGTTCGAACGATCCTAAGGATATCCGTCTCTTTTTGTTAAATCATGAGCTAGACGGTGTCGTGTACAAACCGTTATGTCCCAATTTTTGGTTTGAAGATAACTGTATAAAAATTGCGTATACAGCGAGAATTGGTTTTCTTGATTTACCCACAAATCAAGTGTTGCAGCATGCGCCAGGTATTTTCCAAAAAGAAGTTAAGAAAAAATATGAATTGCGTGTGACGTGTTTTGGAAGACATCTTGTTGCCGCAAAGTTGAATTCTCAGGAGCATTCGGACGGATTAATTGACTGGCGTGCAATTCGAAAAGGAAAGTTAGAGATCGAGCCTTATGAATTACCCAGTGCGTTACAAGACAAGATACGTGCATTGATGTATCGCTTGGGGATTGTTTTTGGTTCATTTGATTTTGTCGTGACACCCGAAGGTGAGTATGTGTTTCTTGAGGTGAATGAGCAAGGTCAATTTTTATGGATAGAAGAATATAACCCAGACTTTAAGATGCTTGATTTATTTGTGCATTTTTTAGTTTATCAAGGTTTGTCAGAAGCAATGATTTCAGCGCGACCAACGCATACGATTGCACAATATCAAGCTGAGATAGAGCCTATTTTTCAAGACAATAGGTCAAAACACATTGATTTAAATAGTGCGCCGATGAGCTAGAGCTTAGCGGTAACTACGGGAGATGCGAATGTTGATACCTAGGATACGTCAAAATATGCTTTTTTTTCTGACATTCGTTTCTTCATCGGTGATGGGGGAGTGTATTGATGTGTACGGTGTGGATGCAAAAGAAGGGCAAATTATTTTAAAGCAGTATACGCCTCAA
>JAHFRX010000096.1 GCA_023266075.1 Legionellaceae bacterium
AATTGCCTATGCATCCTCCCTTGTACTGACATCAATCCTTATGAATCCATATCGATCCCGCAATACATTAACGATCAATGGGTTATGGTAGAGTACAAAGTTACACCTATTGAACTGACATCTACGCATGGTATTGAGCAATTATTTATACAAGACAACGATCGTGTTTTTGCTTATGGATTAGAGCCCTTAGACAATAGCGACGCTACACCACATCTTATTTTTATGGGTACAACTTATCCTGCAGGTCAAGGTTTTATGCCACAAATGCGAACCGATATGAATGGATTTAGAACGGTAGGGAAAATACTTTATCAAAGTGGTCGTCAACGTATTTTAGAATGGCTTGAAAAACAAAATCCACAACCACATGTGTGCGGCGTAAGTTTAGGTGGTACGTTATCGTTACTATTAGCCATCGATCAAGGCGATAAGCTATCACGCGTTGATGCTTTAAATCCAGCCGGCTTGCACCACCATATATTTCATCACGCTCATGACAAATGGAGTACGTTAAATTCAAGACCACCCATATATATCCAGAAGCAAGGAGATGACCCTGTGTCTCGCTTTGGATATTGGAAAGAAGACTGGCATATTTTACAAGTCAATCCTCCAAAATCTCGCAAAGGTCCTAATGCACTCGCAGATCACGCACTCAATTACGCAGGATTTGCTCAAACAGAATTTATAGAAATAGATGCTTATCTTGATAATCAGCAGAGACGCTGGCGAAATCGTGTGCTCTACACATTCACTCGTAGTATTGCGTACTACAGTTTGATGATACCTTATCACTATGTGATTCAACCGGTACTCAGATTTGCAATCGCACATCCTTATGTGACGTTAATCTCACTCACCACGGCATTATGCATCCCTTTCGCACCTTGGATTGTTACACTGTCGCTCATCGGTCTCTCCAGCGCTCTCATGTTATATCATGCTATTCGACTTGGGCGAAACTTCATCTACTTGCTCAATCATCACCTCGATGTTGCGCCATGTCACCATCCTGCACTTGAACGTAATGCCTCTCTCGATTTATACACAAATAAAACCACAGCCACATTTTCTAAAGACGAGCTACTTGCTTATCACTCCATTTCAAAAAATGAACAAAATGAGTACTCAATACAAAAAGAAACACCCACCACTTGCACCATTGAAGCATCAAAAGCAAAAATTTATGACATGAAACGTTCGGTATATTTAATCAATCAATGGGGAATAAACCGACCCAAAGCAACCGTCCATGATGCCGTAACAAAACAGCATCAACAATACTTACAAGGACTAGGACAATAAGAACGTCATGTTCTACGTGACGTATCTGCCTCTACTTTTTGATCTGAATCAGTCTTAATGGAGCTCGAGAATGAAGAACAATTCTAAGATTACCTACCCTAGGCCACCTCAAGAAGTTCAACCACCCCATATTAAAAAACAGTATCAAAGTGACGCTCTAGATGAACTCATGCAAGAAATAGGCGAACTCAGAATACCGTATCCTAAGAAATTAGAAAATGACACAACGCTCTATATTCGACCCGTCCGCATCAATTCTTGGACAAGAGAAACAGCATCTTTTGCAAGTACACGGCATAGTGTATTTCAACACACAGGAAGTCAAATCATACAACAAAACGCTGGGAAATCTATTGAAAAAGATTCAGCCAACGAAGACGCTTTGGAGGAAACCAGCTTTGATTGTTAAATCACGGCGCTGAAAGCGTTAACACGCGTTTTACTGTGGTTACAATCGTCTGAGTACGGTGTTCTAATTCAATATTGACTAAATCACCGACACGTTTGTGAGCAAAATTAGTCAACCGTAACGTTTCAAGTGTCACAGCAACGACACTAAGAAAAAAATTCGCTCATACCCATTAGATGCGAAGCGGCATATGGGTATGAGCAGTTACATCATCATATAAATAGCTGAATTTCATTTTTGCAGTTAGACATGCTTCAATTATCGCATTAATCTCACTGCAAAGTACCACACTCAGATTCACCGTTCTGCCCTTTAGCGTTCGAACAAGTACTCGAGTACGTAGTACACCACTGACCACATGATTCAGCTATGCCGGCACTAACCGTACAAGATGTATTCGCACCAGTACAATAATAGCCATCATGAGTGGGAGCACATGAAATTGACTGACAACCACAAAAGCTCGTTGAACAATTAGGTGGTGGTTGTGCCTCACAAATTCCTACATCACACCAATCAGATTTACAATCGCCATTAGATTTACAACAATGGCCATTGTCAAAATTGCCATCTCCACAATCACACCCATCGCATGCCATTGCATTTAAAGCAAAAACCAACAACGCCAACATACAAAGAATGTTAATGATCATAGGCCTACATCGTGTGATTATTTCTGTATTGTATTTCATAGTAATATCCTTATTTGATCGCTCTCAACTAAAATTGTAGCTATATTTTTTCAAAAAACAATAGCGATCAGCACATTTAAATTGAGAACTGCTCCTAGTACGTCTTGTTGATGACATAAATTATTGGGATTAAAGGCTCAAGAGAAACTGTCTGAGCAAACTGAATCAGTGCATATCCTGAATAAGCATTAGGAAGTGCTTTGATGGTAGCCAAGTCGATTTTCTCCAGGGGTTTGTCTTTTGATTGAATGACCATACTGACTATTTTTTTTGAAACATTATCCATAAATGTAATTGATATCACTTTCTCCTCAGCAATTTTATTGACAAATTGAAGATATATTGAAGAAAGAACCTTTCCTTTAAATAAGTTTGACTGCAAATATGTTGAACAATCATATTTCATGGCGGCTACTGTTTGCCCTTCCGTCATCATCGTAACCGAAGCTGGTTGTAATGGTGACGATTTTTCCATACAAAGAATGATGTCATGGAGCAAGGTTCCAGACACAATATAGTTCTGATCATTTGGAAATCCGCCACTACAAGTCGCTTTTTCTTCTCCGAATGCATTTGCGATCATGAATGCGATCATGATGAAACAAAGAAATAAATTTTGCATAACTATCTCCTTCAGAATTCATCTATAGAACGATAATTATATCCAATAGCGCCAGCTATATAGTTTTTGTTATAAAAATCTGTAGTTAATATTTTGCCGACACTATAGAGTGGCAACGCCCTAATATGTCTTAAAAGAACTGAGAGACTAGAGGATTTCTCAAGGAAATTGTCCACATAGCGAGATAATTCTTTTTGATAATATACGGGTGAATTTTTATCTTTAGCCGAAGCATAAGATGAAAAAGGATGCGGTGTTAACAGGATTAACAACGATGTATTTTGTCTAAATACGCCTCGCTGGTTGAAGGCATTGCGTACAAGAGGAAGGTCACCAAGTCCTGGTGTTTTATTTACGAGAAATAAACTGGCTGTTTCAGAAAGGGCACTAAGAATTATCGTTTCACCAAAATGAATATTAACGGTCGTATGCGTGGTGTCTTTAACCGCAGTGGCTGAACTTTGAAAAGTTCCAACTGGAACTGCACCGATGGTTAGGTTTTCTCGACTCATACGAATATCAAGATTGATAGACCCATTTTTTAAAAAATGAGAAGTGACCTTCATACTTAACCCAAGAGGAATAATTTGTACCTGACCAGAGTTTAAACCAGATACGCCAAGCATAATTTCTGATCCGGAGAAATATTCAGCAGGGGCGCCATCACGCGCCAATAATGTTGGTCTAGATATGACCTCATCATTTTCAGCTTGATCATTGAAGATATTTAAATTATAGGTCAAGGTAGGAATGGACAGTGTTTGAGTAATCAATGTAGAATAAGCCAGTGCTGGATTACCACCCGTATTGCCCAATACAGGATTTGCTTTCAATGCGTCAGCATATTGTTGCCAGTTTCCCGTCCCGAATCGATTATTTGCTTCATTAATACCATACTGTAATTGCAAGCCCGTGAGTAAATTTACTCCTCTTTTTTCTTCATCCTGTTCACGTGTTAAAATAAAAACAGCATCAAGAAAGGCTTGTTTTCTTTGCTTGTATGGGTTGATTTTAATGGATGGTTTTTTGTGTGATAAATCTTTGGGTTTAGATTTAGAGATTCGTGCTGGAGTACGAATCTTTTTTCCAGTCGTGTAACCGGTATTTTTCATGGACGCGTTCGTTTTCGATGAATGAGTTGGTATAAGTTCTAATACAGGCATTTTCTCTAATATTTGTTCTAATTCTTTTAATAATGATGAGTTTTTATCTATTTTTTCCAATTGTGCCTTCATCACTTTAATGCTTTCACGATCATTATTTTTTTGAGCACTAAGAATAAATGCATTAAAATAAGGCATATTGTACTTTCCTTTGCTCAATTTCATCGCCATAGCAAAATTTATTTCGGCTAGATTGTATTGTTTTTTTTGATAATTGATTAATCCAAGGTAATAATAAGCCCACGGTTCATTCGGACAAAACTTGATGGTCGACTGATAACCCACTGAAGCAATATCCAATAATCGATAATTATTAGCTTTCCCTTCCATCTGCCAAGAAAGTGCGTTTAAAAAATGCACGTGACATTCTTTGGGATCATTTTTTAATGCACGAGCAAAATATTGTCTTGCTTTGGTGTATTGTCCCTTGTTCATGCGTTTAATGCCTTCCATGGACAATTGTTTAATAGACATCGTCGCAGACGAATCGGTAAAATTATTGACACACGAGGTTAAAAGAAAGGCACTGATCGCGAAAAAAAACATCCTGAAATACATGCTAATCCTTATACAATCTATCGATGTCAACATTATGGTGATAGCCTACATCAATATAATATCATAAAGCAAAATTTATTGAATATATTTATAAATGTGATTATTATAAAGCGTTACAGTTAGGAACGCGACCATAATAAGTTCCTTAGGATGTTCTCTCGAGATTTAAGGATGATTATGCACGATTTTTTAATCAAAATACATCATCAAAAGCGCATATGGATCACCACTTTAATGCTTTTGTTCTGGATGAAAGTGGGTTATTGTATCGCCCCTCCCCCTGATAACGGGATCTATTTGTTCGATGTGGCTTTGTTCGAAGCCAATCTGGGATGGGAAAATTTCAATGCTAGTGATCGCATGAGTAGTCCGCTTCAATCTCCTCAGTTTTTCAATGCATCTTTCAATGCTTCAGGCTTACATTTGGCTGGAAGTTTTATAGACCTAAAGCGCACCCCAACCCCCTCCTGGTTTTGGGGGGGGCGTATTGGTGGTCAACTGGTCTCCAATTTAAAACAAAGCGTGGATGTACCTTCATCTGCTGTTGAACAAATTAACGAAATCTATAGTTTACAACGCGAGGGAGGAGTTTTTGCAGATATTATGCTCGTTTATACATCTACAAAGCAAAAAACTTATCTATCAGGCTTCGCGGGGCTGGAATATGAAAAATATAAACTAACCGGTTATGAAGTGTTTGCAACAAGTTTGCCGGTCGAGAGCCGTAATTCCTTCTATTGGACTCCGGCCGCTCGTGCAGGTATTGCTGCAGGTAAGAGGCTTTATCAAAATTATATACTGGGCATTGAATATGCACATACGTTTGCTCAAACGACAAACTTACCCGGGAACATAACAGATTCTCGCCATCATTCAATTAATACATCAGCGGACAGTCTTGATCTCGTTTTTGAAGTCCTCCTGTTATAAGCGACTTCATGATGTTGAAAGCGGGCAGCCTTCTTCATGACACATGCAAGGGCACATGCTCATATCATCGTCATCATAAAAAAGAAATGCCCCGCACCAGTCGCTTGTGCAGTATAACTTGCAAATATCATCGCAAGAAGCCGCATGTAGTGTAAAATTCGCAAAAATGATTCCAACCATCATACTACCTATAATCAGTCGTCTAAGTTGTTTCATCATTGATCTCCTCTTCTATAAGAGATAGAACATTTTTATATCATCGTCAAATTAGAAGGGTCTATTAAGTGTGACCTGATGAGATCTATTGGAGGAAACCAGCTTTGATTGTTAAATCACGGCGCTGAAAGCGCTTGCTCTCTTAATACGCGCTCTACTGTG